>JBAYFM010000002.1 GCA_041667185.1 Patescibacteria group bacterium
CAAAGCCTGGCGATCGGCGGCGACGAGCGTCTTGATCTCATCGACATCCTGGATGTTCGGGTCGGCTTTTTTCGCGGCGGCGAGATCGGCGCGGGAACCCTCGAGCTTGGTCATGACCTCGGCCAGATTCTTGTCGAGGTAGCCGAGGATGATCTTTTTGCGCAGAGCGACCGCTTCATCGCGATACTTGAAATAATCCGCTTTAGACGCCTGGATCTCCGCGGCCATTTTGGCGTTGATGTCTTTGGCCACCGCGCTGATGGCCTCGAACCGCGCTTTTTCCGGCGCCACGGCTTCCTGCGCCTGGGCGGAGATCTCCGTTTCCGCGGCAGTGATCAGCGGCGCGATGTAGGACTGCACGCCGCGATCGATCTCGGCGACCGCGGCCGCCAGTTCAGCTTCGCTCGGGGCCGTCGTCCGGCCTTCGAACCGGGATTGCATGGCCGCGACCAGCTGATCAGCCTTGGCTTCGGCGCTGGCGCGGATCTCCTTTTCTTTCTGCTCGATGGTCGGCTTGATCGCTTCCTCGGCCTTGACGCGGATGCTTTCAGAAGCCTTGTTCAGCTTGTCGGCCATCTGTTTTTTCGAGGCCTGCATCTCAGCGAAAACAGTCGTCTGGCCCCAGCTGATGAAATCCTTGGTCAGACGATCAGCCTCGTCAACGCTCGTCGCGCCGCAGATGGCCTCGACTTTTTTCTGGCCGGCTGCGATGAATCCGTCAACGTCCGGACGCTCGATGCTCGGTTCGATCTCGCGGCCTTTGTCGTAGATCGGCCAGACGTGTTTTTTCACCGCCTCCATGGAAGCGAAGAAATCCCCGCTCTTCCAGCGCGTCATGGCGCAATAGATCTGGATCAGCTCGGCGTCGGTGGCGTACTGCCGCGCTTCCGCCGGAATCTCGCCCGGCTGTTCGAATGCGGGCTGGAACGGCTCGGCTTCGGATTCCGGCGCTGTCGGCGCCTGGTTGTACCGGGCTTCGTATTGCGACCGATAGCTCTCGAGCTCTTCAGCGCTCGGACCGTGCGCCGGCGGCGCGGATTGGGCCAAAATTCCCCACGCGGGGATGAGCAGACCGGCGCCGATGGCGGCCAGCCAATACTGCGTTGTAACACGGCGTTCTTTAGGCATAATTTGGCGTGACGAACGATTGGTTAATGTTTTAATTATAGCACGACCGACCGCTGACGATAACCGGCCAAATCAAAGACCCGCCGGAAGGCGGGCCGTGTTTTGATCTTTATTCACCCAATATTTTTTTGACCTTGGCCAGCAGGATGTCCGGGGTCATGTCCTGTTTGGGCAGAAAATCGGTCGCTCCGGAACTGATGCCATGCTTGATATCTTCGGGATCGCCCAAAGCCGAGATCATGATGACCGGAGCCGTCTTGAAATCGCTCTCCGTACGGAGCTTTTTCAGGAAACCAAAGCCGTCGAAGAAACCCTCTTTTTCCGGCATCATGATATCGAGTGTGATGAGATCCGGTTTCGAGGTCGCTAATTTCGACCAGCCTTCCGCCGGATCCAGGGCGGAAACGACATTGTAGCCATGCGGCTCCAGCATCGCCTTGAAAAGATCCTTATAAAAGGGGTCGTCGTCGATGCAGAGAATGGTCTTGGGCATAAGATATATGTCTTCTTTTTAATTATAGCTCATCCGACCACCGGCGGCAATCGGCTGGCGGCGCATAAAAAGACGGGCTTGATGCCCGTCTGGAAGATCTACATGCCGTTCAGGATCCGGAAGACCTGGTAGGCCAGCATGGCGCCATTCAGGGCACGATGGACTTCGGGTTCCGGTTCTAGGCCGAGGAATTCGGCCACCTGATTCTGCTTGAAATTCGCGAGTCCCTTGTTGTGCAAAAGGAACCGGGCGCCGGACATGTTGCAGAGACGATGATAGCTCATCTCGTCCCTGACTCCGGTCTTCCGGAACGCCTTGGCTACGAAGGGCCAATCGAAACTGACGTTATGGGCGAGGAAGATCGCGTCGCGCGTGCGCCGGGCGTACTCTGCCATCGCTGCGGCGAGCGGCACGGCATTCTGCCAGTCGGCGGGATCGTAGCCATTGACCTTCAAAGCCTCGGGCTGCGCCGTTTCCAGATGCTCCGGACGCACCTTCACTTCGTAGGTGTCGAGGATCTCGAGCGTCTTCTGGTCCACGAGCACGAGACCGATCTCGATGATCTCGTGCGTGTCCGGATCGAGACCAGTCGTCTCGATATCGGTGATCGCGATCGGACGATCCGACATCGGCATCCTGTTCGTCTTCTGGCCCATGTTTTTCTCCTTGGCTAAAGAACCGGCGGCGACTCTGCGCGCCTGCCGTCAATTTAGATCAGCCGGCTTGGTTTGGCAAGAAAAAAACCGGACCTGCATGGTCCGGCGGCGCGATCGGGTTTCAGTTCGAAAGTTTGGCGAGCACTGACTCCAGATGCCGGCGCAGATCTTCGAGACCCTGGCGGTCAAGCTGGCTCACGTTAGTGAGACCGCGGGCGTTCAGAAAAACCTGGGTCTCGGCGAAGCCGGAGTTGGCGTTCTCCAGATCACGCTTGATCACCTGGAGTTTGCCGTGAAGACGATCGAGTTCTTCGGCCAAGGCTTTCTTCTTTTCGTCTGACAGGGACATGAGAACCTCCTGAGATTACGGTCAAAGAGCGGATCCGCGAAAAACCGCGGGCCTTGCGGCGCCGCGGCTTCAGATTCCCAAATACGGCCGATTCAGTCAATCATTTGGCCTGGTCGACATCAGCGGCCAGCAGAGCCTCGTATTCGTCGACATCGCCATTCTTCTTGATCTGCTTGTCCTCGTAGGGCGCCGCCAGCCGGCGGTAGAATTCGTCGGCGACATTGCGGAAAGTACCGCTGAGCAGCGCGATCAGCCAGTAACGGATCCGGTGGAACCGCAGGCGCACCACCTTCAATGCCAGCCGCGTGCAGGCGTAATTGAGATAGCCGGCGAAAGCCGCTTCGTGTTCGTCGGACCCCGCGGTCGCGGCGATCTCTTCGGCCAGGCGGTCGATCAGCGGATCGAAGCGTTCGCGCTTGGCGGCGTCGATATACGGCATAAGCGGCAGTCGTCAACCGGTCCGGCGGACCAGGCAGATGAACGATTTCAGATAATCATTCTCCGGGAAATAGACCGAGCGCGGATGATCGGCGCTCTGCCGGATCGAAGCCAAAACTGAAAGTTCGACGCCGGCCTGGATCGAAGCCCGGCGCAGGACGAACAACAGATCCTCCTCGGACAGGAAGTGCGAGCAGCTGGAAGTCGCGAGGATCCCGCCGTCGCGGACCAGGCGCAGGGCGGCGCGATTCAGGAAATGGTAAGCCTTCTTCCCCTCTTCGGCATCCTTGCGGCTCTTGATCAGGGCCGGCGGATCGAGCAGCACCATATCGAATTCGGGCTCGGTCTTGGTCGCGAGATACTGGAAGACATCGGCGGTCTCGGAAGAGATGTCAGCGGTCTTGAGGCCGTTCAGTTCCGCCTGGCGCGGACAAAGCTCGAGCGCCGCGGCCGAACCGTCGACGTTCAGGACCGAAGCCGCCCCGCCTTTCAGAGCGGCGATGCTGCCGGCACCGGTATAAGAAAAAAGATTCAGGGTCTTGCGGCCGGCCGCGAAACTGCTGACAGCCAGACGCAGGTCTTTCTGATCCAGGAAGTAGCCGGTCTTTTGTCCGTGAGCGACGTCGGCCAGGAAACGCCAGCCGTTCTCCTGGAATTCGACTAGCCCCGGATCCTCGCCCTGGAGCGGACCGGCGACATCGGGCAATTGCTCTTCCTTGCGGACCGCGAGGTCGCTGCGTTCGAAGATGCAGCGCGGCTGGAATTCCGCGGCCAGTGCATTCACGATCAGCGGTTTCAGGAGATCCATGCCCGCGGTCGAGATCTGCAGGACAAGGACGTCCTCGTAACGGTCGACCACGAGTCCGGGCAAACCGTCGGCTTCGCCGAAGACCAGACGGTAACCGCTGGTCGCGCCGCCGGGGGCGTAACCGTGGAGCGCGCGCACTTCCGCGGCGCGCCGGAGCCGGCCGCGCAGCCAGGCTTCATCGATCACCGCTTCGCCGAAAGACAGCAAGCGCACAGCGATCGACGAGTGCTTCGAATAAGTGCCGACGCCGAGCGGCTGGCCGGAAGCGGCAGCGACGGTGACGAGCGCGCCGTTCGCGAGGTCAGCCGGTTTTTCGGCCAAAGCCCCGGAGAAGATCCAGGGGTGGCGATGGCGGGCCGAAACCTCTTTGCCGGAGGCTAATTTGACGATAGGTAGTGTAGTCATAGTTCGCCCGGCATCATACCTTTTCCGGTTAAAAAATGACAGCGGCGCGGACTTTACGGCTCCGACCAGACGCCACGGACGTCCGGAGTTGACTTTCCGCCGGATTGCGGTTAAATGGCTTTGCCGAAGCTTTTTGCCGCCGGCTTTCCTGGCTCTTTACCAACGGGAGGTGCCCAATGCCCCAGAACGAATTACGAGCTATTTGGCAGCTATTGCACCCGGTCGCCAAAGACCCGAATCTGCTCCATCACGCGATCGACCGACTTGAGCGTTTCCGACAAGTGATACGTTCCAAGCGGCTTAATCTCGAGAGCGACTACTCCTGCAACAGGGACCTGGTCACAAAAATATTGGCCTCGTCGCTCAACCGCCAAGTGATCGGCTGCACCACTATTTCGACCAGTACCAAGACCAAGGACATCCGCCTGACCAGCGACGAAAAATTTCGCCTCGTGTCGGGACTGCTCATTGGCGAAGGTTTCTGGCAGGTGCTCTGGACCCGCTATCGCTATTGGTGGACCTCTGGTCTTGATCGGACGTTCGGCGATGATTTCAAGACCAAACTGCGCCAGGCCGTGATCCGATCCGCCGGCGACAGTCTGGAGATCGCAGTCGCTCAGGCTGTCAAAGGTACGATCTGGGAGCGCCATCGCGCCAGCCTGCAGAATGGCATGTGGGACGTGATCATCTACTACCTGGGCTTTGCCGTCCTGGGCGACCAGAAGCTTGTGTCCCAGCTCGAACCGCTCGTCAGGTACGTCCTGCTCACGCCGCCGCTGTGCGACCGCCGCGAGGCCCCGGGAAACTGGATCATCCTCGTCAGCTGAGACTCAACGCAAAACCCGATCGTCTGAACGACCGGGTTTTTCTTTGGTCTGAAGTTGCGAAAGCCGGATCACCACATGATCGCCAGGTTGATCAGCAGATGCGACAAAGCGATCAGGAGTCCCGTACCGGCCAGCCACAGATGAAGTTTGAAGTAGTTCCTGATCCCCAGCCTGGCACCGTACCGTCCGACCACCGCGGCGGCGCCGAAGAACAAGAAAGCCAGCAGACCATCAAGCATGATGAGCGGCATCCCCAAAACCCGATAGAATGCGATTTCCCTGAGCATAGATCCGGCTGTTGATTATTCGTCTAAACGCAGGCTATTTTAGCACGACTGGGTTCAGTTGGCCACGCGGCGGTTTGACCTCAACCGCCGCTTTTGATTAGGTATGGCCAGCGGGCCAGTTTCCCGCAACCGGTCTTTGACAATAGAGGCGAACAATGGAAGGAGTACCTCCATGCTTCGACAGCTCCGTTTTTGGCTAGCCGTCTGTTTGTTGGTTTGCAGCTGCACTCATGCCGAGTCGTCGGTCAAATCCTGCGCAATCAGCGACCGCAGCGGCAATGAGATGTGCTGGGATCTGAAGGTCTTCTATAAAGGGATCGACGATCCACAGATCGCCGCCGACCTTACTCGTATCGAAAAGTCGCTCCACAAATTCCGGACTGACTACCAGGGCCGGCTGAACACAAGCCTCGGCTCGGCCATCGCGGCCTATGACGAGATCGACCAGCTCATGAACAAAGTCCTGGCTTTCCTGATGCTCAAGACCAGCCAGAATCTGACCGATGAAAAAGTGCGGTCAAAGTATGTTGACGCCGAACAGCGTCTCAGTTTGGCGGTTTCGGAAAACCTCAACTTCTTCGAACACGAGGTGATCCAACTCAACCAGGAAACGCTTGATCGGCAGATCGCGGCTGATCCGAACCTGAAACGGCTCACGCCGTTCATCCGGTCCATCCGCGCCAAGAAGCAGCATCTGCTTTCGGAAAATATCGAAGCAGCTCTGGCCGCGCGCGCGCCTTACGGCGCCGAATCCTGGGTCAAATTCTACGAGGAGATCGAAGCCGAACTACGCTTCACCTTCAACGACAAGAACGTGACGCTGAAGGAACTCCTGAACATCATGTCCGCGGCGCCTGATCCCGAAGAGCGCGCGGCGGCCCAGAAGGCGCTGAACGACGGTTTCAGCGGTTTCTTCGCCCGCTACGCCGCCCAGACGCTGAACATGATCGCTGGAGCCAAAGCGGTCGAGGATCGGGAGCGCCGGTTCGCGCATCCGATGGACGAGCGCAACCGCAGCAATGCCGTTCCGGACCAAGTGGTCAACGCGCTCCATGACGCGGTCAAAGAGACCGCTGCGCCGCTCGCCCGGCGCTATTACCGCCTCAAAGGGGCGATCCTAGGATTGGAACGGATGCGCTGGAGCGACCGCAACGCCCGGTTGCCGTTCGATAACGCCGGCTCCGACATCCCGTTCGATCAAGCGATGCGGACGGTGGCCTCGGCCTACCAAAGCTTCAGTCCGACCATGGCCGCGTATGTCCGACAGATGTACGCCGAGCGGCGTATCGACGCGCCCGCTTCCGCGGGCAAAGCGAACGGGGCTTTCTGCCTCACGATCATGATCCCGAAAGACCGCGCCGTCTCGTTCGTGCTCCTTAATTATCAAGGTTCCGAACGGGACGTTATGACGCTCGCCCACGAACTCGGCCATGCCGTCCACGGGCAGCTGGCCGCCGAGGCTCAGGGATCGCTGATGAACGGAGCGCCGATGGCTTACGCCGAAACCGCTTCGGTCTTCGGCGAAATGATCGTCTTCGACTATCTGCGCGCTGAAGCGGCCAAAAAGGGCGACAAAGAAGCCCAGCTGGCCCTGCTCATGGAAAAGATCGACGACGTGATCAACACCAGTGTCCGGCAGATCAGCTTCTCGAACTTCGAGCGGCGGGTCCATGCCGCCGGACGCCGGCTCACGGTCGACGAACTCAACGCCATCTGGCTCGAGGTCACCAAGGAAATGTATGGCGCCGAGGGCGACGTATTCACTTACGAGAACATGGAGTACCTCTGGGTCTACGTCCCCCACTTCCATCGGCCGTTCTACGTCTACAGCTACGCCTTCGGCGAACTGCTGACGCACAGCCTCTACGGCCAGCGCGCCCGGCTCGGCGACAGATTCGAACCGCTCTACCTGGATCTGCTCCGGTCCGGCGGCACCAAGAATGCCGTCGATCTGGTGCGCCCCTTCGGCCTCGACCCGAACGATCCCAAATTCTGGTCCCAGGGCATCGAGCTCAGCTTGGGCGCGATGGTCCAGGAAGCCGAACGCCTGAGCCGCGAGCTCGGCTACGACGTTCCGTAAGAAGCTTTTTTCGACACCAGCCGCTCTCATCTGAGAGCGGCTTTTTTGCAGGCCGCGATCTTGCGGGATCTGCCGCGGCGATTGACCATAGCGCGGCATTTTGTTTAGCTGCTGGCAGTTCTTTGACAACCAACCCGGAGGATCAGAATGGTTGCATCCGCCATCAATCTGGGCGCTGAAAACTGGCGCTGGGACCTGTCTTGTTTCTATTCCGGACTCGACGACCCGCAGCTCGAAGCCGACATTCAAGCACTCGAACTTGCCGCTCCGACTTTCCACCAGAACTTCCAGGGCCGGCTCAAGGACAAACTGGGCGCCGCGCTCGCGGACCTGATCGGGATCGAACAGTTGTCCAGCAAAGTACTCACCTACCTGACGTTCAGGCATCATCTGGACCTCGGCGACGCCGTCATCCAGGCGAAACTCGCCGACGCCTCCAATCGTCTGAGCCTCGCCTGCGGCAAGTTTCTCAAGTTCATGGATCACGAGATCGTCGCGCTTGACCAGGCGGACATCGACCGCCAGGCGGCCGCTGACCCGCTCGTCGAAAAGCATCGGCCCTATCTGCAGGGCATCCGCGAAGAACAGCCCTACCTGCTCTCCGAACCGGTCGAACAGGCGCTCGCTATCCGCGAACCTTTCGGTCCGGACTCCTGGGCATCATTCCATGAGGAGCTCCAGGCCGACCTGCGTTTCGATCACGCGGGCCAGGAATTGACGCTCGAGGAGATGCTCGATCTGGCCTACGAAAATTCGAATCCGGAGATCCGCGCCGCCACCCTGAAGACCCTGAACGAAGGTCTGAAAGGCGTCTTCGCGAACTACGCGGCACAGACGCTCTATCAGCTCGCCGCCGCCAAGCGGCTGGAGGATAAAGAACGCGGCTACAAGCATCCGCTGGAGGCCCGCAACCGCGAGAATGCCGTATCGGACGCGATGGTCGAAGCGCTGCATCGGGCCGTGGCCGACGAAGGTCCGGCGCTTGTGAAGCGTTTCTACCGCCTCAAGGCCGCTCATCTCGGATTGCCGCGTCTCCGCTGGAGCGACCGCAACGTCAAGATCGGCCAGGCTGACGGAACCAAGATCCCCTTCGACGAGGCCGTGCGGATCGTCGTGGACGCCTACCAGGCTTTCTCGCCGACCCTCGCCGCGCTCGTGCGGCAGATACTCGTCGAGAGACACGTCGACGCGCCGGCAACGCCCGGCAAGATGGGCGGCGCTTACGAACAATCCGCGACCCTGCCCGGCGGCCGGACCGTCGCGTTCACGCTCTTGAACTACCTGGGCTCGACCCGCGACGTCATGACGCTCGCCCATGAGCTCGGCCACGGCGTGCACGACCTGCTCGTGAGCGCCAGCCAAGGCACGCTCATGGCGGAAGCGCCGACAGCCTACTGCGAGACCGCCTCGGTCTTCGGCGAAATGCTCGTCTTCGACGATCTCCGTCGCCAGTATGCCGGCGATCCGCGCCGCCTGCTGGCCCTGATCATGGGCAAGATCGACGATATCATGACCACCGTGGTCCGACAGATCGGCTTCTCGAACTTCGAACAGCGGCTTCACGGCACGGACCGGAAACTGTCGGTCGAGGAACTATGCGCGATCTGGATCGAAGAGACCAAGAAACTCTACGGCGAGGCTTTCACCTACGAGAACACGGATCACCTCTGGGCCTACCTGCCCCATTTCCACCAGCCGTTCTACGTCTACAGCTACGCCTTCGGCGAACTGCTGACGCACTCGCTGTTCGCAGTGCGCGGCAACTTCCCTCCCGGCGAATTCGAATCCAAATACTGCGACTTGCTCCGCAACAGCAGCGTCGAAGATGCGATCGGACTATTGAAGCCGTTCGGCCTCGACCCCGCGGACGCGAAATTCTGGTCCCAAGGACTGGAGCTCTCGCTCGGCAGCCTCATCGCCGAAGCCGAGAAGCTGTCTTACCTGCTCGGCGTCAGCTTCTAGACAGACCTGAAAACCACCCCGCTCCTCGGGGTGGTATTTTTTATCACTGTCGCTCAATTTCTCTTGTCGAAAGCCAGGACCGCGGCGAACAAGAAGACCGCTGTGAAGGCCACCAGAATCACCGCGTCCGCGGAGGCCGTGCGCAGGATCAGCGTATCCAGAACGCGCGCGGAGACCTGCGGCGCCAGCAGGATCTGCCGCATGGCGTCGACGCCGTAGGACAGCGGATTGATGAGTGCCACCGCCTTCATCCAGGCCGGTACGGCCGTGAGCGGAAAGAAAGCGCCAGACAGGAAGAACATCGGGAAGACGAAAAAATTCATGATCACGCCGAAATTCTCGACGGTCTTGACCAAGGAGGCGATGAACAAGCCGAGTCCGGCGATGACAAACGCCAACAGGATCATGAGCGGTAAAAGTTTGGGCATGACCGACCAATGCAGCCTGACGCCGATGAAAGGCGCCAGCGCCAGCAGGATCACGCCCTGGAGCGAAGCGATGGCGGCCGCGCCGGCCATCTTGCCGAGCGCGATGCTGACGCGGGAAACCGGAGCCACAAGGATCTCCTTGAGGAACCCGAACTCCCGATCCCAGACCGTGGAGATCGTCGAGAAGAACGCCAGGCTCATGATGCTCATGGCGATGATGCCGGGATACATGAACTGCAGGAAATCCACCCCAAAATTCCCCCGGGACAAGGTCTGCTGCAGGCCACTGCCGAAGACGAACAGGAACATCAGCGGCTGGAACAGCGTGGAGACGATACGGGGTTTGTCGCGCCAGTAACGGATGAGTTCGCGCTCGGCCACGACCATGATGGCGGCGGTGTTCTGTCGGACATTCATAGGCTTCTTCAATGATGCGCGGGGCGGCCGTGCAGATGGTTTCGGAGTTTGTCGGCGGCTCCGGCTTCCTGGTCGCGGATGACCCGGCCGGTCAGTTTCAGGAAAACGTCGTCGAGGGTCGGTTTACGCAAAGCGACGGAAGAGATCTTCAGCCCCGGTTCGGCCAAAAATTTCGGCAGGAATTTCTCCCCTTCAACCACGCCGAATTCGACCGCTCCGCCGAGCTCGCGCGATTCCAGACCGTAACGATCGCGCAGCGTCAGCTTGAGCGCGTCATGATCGGCCGCGATCACGGTCACAGTGTCGACGCCGACCTGTTTCTTCAGTTCCGCCGGAGTATCCAGAGCCACGATGCGGCCATGATCAATGACAGCGATGCGATCACAATATTCAGCCTCCTGCATATAATGCGTGGTCATGAAGATGGTCATCTTCTGGTCGCGCTTGAGTTTGAGGACATATTCCCACAGATGACTCCGAGTCTGCGGATCGAGTCCGAGAGTGGGTTCGTCAAGGAACAGCAGTTTCGGGTAGTGGATCAGGCCGCGGGCGATCTCCAGCCGACGTTTCATGCCGCCGGAAAAAGTCCTGACGATATGGTCTTTGCGGTCCCAGAGTTCGACGAGGCGCAGGACCTCCTCGAGCCGTCGGCGATATTCAGCCCCGCTCACGCCGTAAAGCCGGGCATGGAAGCGAAGATTCTCTTCGGCGGTCAGACGATCATCCAGGGAAGGGTCCTGAAAGACGATGCCGATGCTGCGGCGGACCTCGTCGCGGTCCCGGATCACGCTGAAACCGTTCACGCGGGCTTCGCCAGCGGTCGGTTGGAGCAGCGTCGTCAGCATGGCGATGGTCGTAGATTTGCCGGCGCCGTTCGGTCCGAGAAAACCGAAGATCTCGCCTTCGTTCACGTTGAAACTGACCGCCTCCACGGCCGTGAAATCGCCGAATTTCTTGGTCAGACCGTTCACTTCAACAATGCTCATAACAGCATGCATCATAACATCTTCGAAGACGTTTGTCTGATGAAAAAAGCCCCGTCCGAGGACGGGGCTTGAAGTCAGAATTCCCACCTGGCGCCGATGATCAAGTACGGCGATCGGAAAGCGCGTTTATATGCCTCGGTCACGATGTCCCAAGCATCACTAGGGGCATGGCGAGCCGCGGCGCGGCTGTCCGAGTCATAGATGTCAAATTCTTCGGCGGCTTGTTCGATGCGTTCCTTGGCCTTGTTATAGACAGGCTTGGGCGACGGTATGAACCAAGCAGCCTGCGCTCGGAGCTCCAACCCCTCCCAAACCCGCCAATCAAGACCGGAAGTCAGCATCAGATCGAACTTGCGTTCGAATTCCGGCACGGACAAGGCCCGATCGATACCGTAATTGCCGTAGTACATCAGACCGATGCCGAACCAACGGAGCCGGACGTTCCACAGGTGTAAATTTGTGGAAACCCCGCCGCAAACGCCATTCTGGGCGTAAAGACAGGCGTAGAAATACCGCAAATTAGCTTCGAGAACGAGCCGGTGTTCGCCCTGGGCATTCTTTAACCCGGAAGCGATGCCGATTCCGACGCCGACGGTTTCGTGGCTGGTTTTACTCTCCAGCCGCGTGATCTTTTCGTCGAGTTTTTCGATGCGCTCGATCAACTCCGCGTTCTGCGATTGCAGATCGTCCAGTTGTAGCTGGAGTCGGTTTTTTTCGGGCGCTGACGAAAACTCGGCTGAAGATTCCGACTCGGCGTCCGTCGATTCCGGACGCTGATCAGCCGCGACCGGCTCGGGTAGTTCAGCGCCGGTAATAGCATCCGGCTCGAAGGCGATCAGCGGCATCTCGATAGCCGTGATCTCGACCGTGATCGGGTCGATCCGCGGTTCGATGCTCGCGCCAGCGGCGGCAAGTTCGTCCACTGAGCGCAACCTAATCGTCGGCGGCCTGTGGCTGTCGCCAGCGCGTCGCTGAGCGCCATGCGCGCGGACAGTCCCCGGAAAAGGAGCGTTGACCCGTCGGTCAGGACTTTCCGGGTTCAAAGCCGCGTCAGTCGCGTCGTCAGGAACGTTGATTCGGCTGTTCTCGCGCTCCTCGGCGGGAGAACAAGCGGAAATTGGAAAGAACAGTCCAGCCACCATCACCAGAACTTCACAAAGGCCACGGTTCATGGGTTCACCCCCTATAACCAGCCGAAATAGGCTTAGCGGCAAGGCCATCTTACCGCTAACGGAACTGGTGTCAAAGGTGTGCGTCTTTTAAGCTTCTTTAGCCGCTCGCTAAATTTAAAAACAGGCCTTATCCGGCCCGTTCAAAACCACGGAGATGTGGCGCGATTGAAATTATAAATGCTCCTGGCTGATGATCTTGCCGGTGTCAGCCTCAAGTTCGACGACCCAGCGATCAGACGCCGAACACCCGCCGCCGTCTGGCGAATCCGCATCGCAATCTTTTCGGACGCGCCACAGCGGTTTGGCATCCGCGCGGCGGATATCGAGTTCGTAAACGTAGCGGCCAGAGTCGGCATCGGAGCTGCCCATCGCCGCATCAGCCAGACGCTGAGCCTCGGCAGCGGCCACTTTGATCAATTCCGGTTTCACCGCGCTGCCAATAAAAGAATCTTCCTTGCCCAAATTAAAACCGATCTCATAACCGTCGATATCCAGATTGGACATCACTGCTTGTCGCAACTTGCCAGAACATAGCTTAATCTTCGGAATCTTCTGATCGGCACCGACAATCTCTTCCTCGCGATCGCAGCGCACGATGTCGGCGATCCAGATCGGCGCGGCGCCACGCGATCGGCCGACAGTTCCGGCCGAACCGACGCTGATCCGTCCGATCCGCAATTTATCGCCGGCCCAGCTTCGCCCCTCCTCCAGCAACTGGCCATAAAAATCGTCGAACTCGATCCGCGGAGCGTCATTCAAACCGATGATCCCGCGAACCAGATCTTCCGGGGATCGGCCGTTCAAACCAATAGTCATCCCACAACCGGAAAACAGCGGCAACGCGAGTACCACTGTCAGTAACGCGATCACGCGGGATATCCTGAAATTTTTCGAGACGTCACGATTCATATCGAAAGTTTACCACAAATGCCGACGGTCTAGAAATAACGGCCGGCGCCGACTCAATTGATGACGACCTTAGTTCCGACCTGCGCCCACCAATAAAGCGCTTCCATGTCGTTATAGGAGACGTTCACACAGCCGTGGCTTTTCGGTCGGCCGAAATCATTGTGCCAATACGCGCCGTGGATGTAGTAACGCCAGCGTTGCGTGGTGAAATGCAGGTTCCATTTCGTATCCGGATAATAGAAACCGAAACCGCGACCGCCGTAATCCTTGCTCGGCTGCTTGTCCAGGATGCTGAACTCTCCCCTGGGCGTCGACATGCCGCTGATGCCACTGGAGATCGGAAAGGCGCCGAACTGCTTGCCGGCGAAAGAATATTCCAGGCGCTGCCGAGCGAGGTCCACCTTGATCAGTTTCTCCAATTTTTTGGACGACGGATCGAGCGGGTTATACGACGCCGCTACCTCGGTGCCGTCGAGGTAGAGATCGCCGTCCGAATCCGGATTCATGAGACCCGTGCCCAGGACCAGTTCCCAGGCGTCATTCAGGTAGTCGCTGTCCGAATCGACCTGAATCAGCCGGGCGCCGGCTCCATGCCGCGGCGAGTAGCCGTTCCGGATCTCGGCCAGATCGTCATAATCGTCGCCGTCGGTATCGGGCAACGTCGGATCGGTGAAATAAATGCTCGTTTCCTGAAGATCCGTCAGGCCGTCATGGTCCGTATCGGTCAGATCGGACTCGGCCGCCCAGAGCGGCGCGACCGGAATAAAAAAACCCCACGCCAATAATATGGCCAGGGCTGATGCCGACTGCCGGATACCCAACGCAAATGAACCGTTTTGCCGTTTTTTGACCGTGGTCATTTTTATTTCCTCTGCTTTAATTTTACCGCTTTTTTGGATCGATTTCAAGCCGCCGGCGGCGGCTGGCGCAGACAAATAAAAAATGCCCCCGGCCAGGAGGGCATTGTCCGCTAAAGCGTACCGTTCTCTTTCCTCCGATGATAGGCATCGAAGAAAGCCTCGCGCGTCGAATAGCGGAACGAATAGCCGTAGCGTTCCTGCAATTTCTTCGGCGACACGACGATCCCGTGAGCGATGAGGTTGACCGAGGTCGGCGAAACGCTGCTGAGCCGCAGTTTCCAGAGCAAGGCGATGACCGCCTTGAACAGGCGTTTCGGCAGGCTGAGGAAGATCTTCCGCGAATTCGGATTCATTTCCCGCTGGCACGAATACGAATCAGCCGCGAGATTGAAGACACCTTCGATCTCCGCGTCCGCGAGCACTAGGCCGACGAGCGCTTTGACGTCGTCCTCGTGGATGAATTGGATCTCGGCGTCAGAGCCGTCGAGCAGCAGGCCGACTGGCGACTTCGCCAGCACGGCTACGACGCCGCCCGGCTTGTAGTAGCTCGGACCGACCGCCGTACACATCCGGAAGTTGACCAATTTGAAGTCCGCCCGTTTGGCGAAGCGCAGATAATGATCTTCCACCCACACCTTGTTCTGGGCGTACACCCAGTCGCGCGGCCGCGGACGCCGCTCCTCGGTGATGCCGATGGTATTGTCCGGCCAGCCGCCGTAGACGCTCGCGGAACTGAAGTGGATGAACTGGACGACGCTGGATGTGTCGTGAGCGGCGATGAAGACGTTCATCGAACCGTAAACATCAACGTCCCATTCGAACAAGGCGTCGTGCTGCGGATCCATGAGGTAAGCGAGATGGATGACATGCGTCGGCAACTCGTCGGCGAAGATGCGGCGGACGAGCGGCTTGTCGCGGACATCGCATTTCACGAAGCGAAAATTCGGATAATCCCGCTGGCGCGGCATCGAAGCAATATCCAGGCCGACGACCGGGATCCCTTGCCGGGAAAAATGCTCGGCCAAAAAATTTCCGACGTAGCCGTTCGAACCGGTGATCAGGATCTTCATGGCTGACTCCTGTTGTGAAAGAACGGCTCTTTTTACCCCGCCCTGAACCGAAAGTCAATTACCGCTCACGACAATTCAGCCGCGGCGGATCTGCCGCGGCTTATGATGAGGCTCGATCGGCCGCCGCCCAGCTCTAGGAATATAACGTCTCGACGTACTCGCGGAACATCCTGGTCGCCGTGAACTGTTCGAGGATCATGGCGCGCGAATGGCGCATGCGCTCTTCCCAGAGTTCCGGCGTGCCGGCGGCGTTGCGCGCGTAATATAACGGTAGAATATCCTTCTCCAGGCGGTCGAAAATATCCTGATTCAGATGGTCGTTATGCAGGATCCAGCCGGCGTTGTCGAGCGGCGCCTCGTGGATCCAGCCGTCCTTGGTCGAAAGCTGGAGCACGCCGTTCAAAGCGGCTTTCATACCGCTCGTACCGCAAGCCTCGAAGCCGACGACCGGCGTGTTCAGCCAGACGTCGCAGCCCGCGACGAGAAGTCCCGCTGAACCGAGGCCATAACCCGGCAGATAAACTGCGATGTCGGCAAGTTCACCCTCGGTCAACTTCATGATCTCTTTCAATAATCCCTCGCCGTCGGTGTCATTCGGATGTGCGTATCCGGAAATGACGATCTTGAAAGGACGGCCGGCGGCGCGCGCCAGATCGGCCAAGCGTTTCAGGTCCTCGAAGATCGCGAGCGGACGCTTGTAACGGACGATGCGGCGCGCCCAGCCGATGAGCAGGGTGTCAGCGCTCCACTCCCGGCCCGTGGCGGCGCGGATATGATCCAACAATTCTTTTTTCTTTTCCTGATGCCGGGCCCAGAACGACCCCGCACCGGCATGATCGTCGCCGATGCGATCCCAAGTCGGGACATGGATGCCGTTCGTCACGGCCACCATCGGATGATCCGTCCAGATCTCTTTGGCCTTGGCGGCATGCAGCCGGCTCACCGCGTTGACGATGGTCGACATGCGCAGCGCCAGCATGGTGAGCGAGAATTCGCTCGACTGCTGGACGAGTCCGAGTTTCACGAGCTCATGGACGGGAACGGACAGGTCGATGGCGTAGCGCTGCAGCAGCATGGTGGCCAAGTCGTAGCTGTAGACCTCGTTGCCGGCCGGCACGAGCGTGTGGTTGGTCAGGACGATGCGGCGGCGCGCAAACTGTTTGGCTTCGTCGAAACCGATATGCCGCTCATGCATCTCGTGGTGGATGAGTTCGAGCGCCAACATGGCGGAATGCCCCTCGTTCAGATGATAGACGATCGGATGGATGCCCAAAGCCTCGATCAGGCGCAGACCGCCGATCCCCAGGACGATCTCCTGTTTGAAACGCGTCTCTTTGTCGTTGTCGTACAGCCGGTCGGTGATGCCGCGATCGGCCGGCAGGTTCTCCTCGCAGTTGGTATCGAGGACGTAGACCGGAACCTGGCCGATGGACTTGCGCCACGCCCGACATCTGATGTTGCGATCGTGGATCGGCACGATAACGTGCAGCCGCTCGCCTTTCTGATCATAGACGGGTTCGAAACCGGCGCGCGACGGCGGCGTCGCTTCACAAGCTTCCACGGATTGTCCGTCGCCAAGGCTTTTACGCGAACAGATGTACCCTTCGCGATAATACAAACCGATGGCGAGCAGCGGAAATTTCAGGTCGGCCGCTTCCCGGACCATGTCTCCGGCCAGGACGCCCAGGCCGCCGGCGTAGCGCCGCTGCGGTTCATTAAAAGCGTATTCGGCGCAAAAATAAGCCACCGGACGCCCATTGAACCGGGCGAACTCCGGCAAGGCTCGCAAAGCCTCGAATCGCGCTTTTTCTTCGATCAGCTGGGCCATAACCAGATTGGACTTGGCTTAATTATACCACGTCGGCTGTTACTGCAGCCGTATCAAAATTGTGATTGCACCTGTTGTTTAGAGAAGCAACCAAGTACCCAGACCCAAGAAAACCAAGAAACCGAATACGTCAGTCGCCGTGGTCACGAAAATCGAACTGGCGATAGCCGGATCGATACCGATCTTCTTCAAGAGAAACGGGACGGCGGCTCCGAAAAGTCCGGCCACGAACAGATTCACGATCATGGCGAGCGCCAGGACCAAAGCCAAGAGCAGCGGCGCGTGAAAGAGAACGGCCACGACAGCCGCGACTGCGCCGACGATCAGGCCATTCACGAAGCCCGCCAGCGCTTCGCGCTTGATAACCTTCAGGGCTTCTGGCCAAGTCAAGTCGCCGGCTGCGAGGCCGCGGACAACGACTGCCAAAGTCTGAGTCGCAGCATTACCGCCTTCGCCCGCCACCATGGGCATGAACACTGCCAGGAGCGACATCTGGCTGATGCTATTCTGAAAACGCGAGACCACGAAGGCGGCCAAGGTGGCCGTGAACAGATTGACGACCAGCCAGACCGAACGCCGCCTGATCTTGTAATGAGCCGGATCGCCGATCTCTTCGTCGTGGTGAACGCCGGCAAAACGGTAGACATCCTCGGTAGCCTCGGTCTCGACGATGCGCAGCAAGTCGCGAACGTGAACCGTGCCCAGGATCAGACCCTCATCGTCAACCACGCCAATGACGTCGGTCTGCTCATTACGCGCGATGCGCACAACATCTTCCTGGTCGCTATGATACGGAACCATCGGCATCAACCTGACTAACTTGGCTATCTGCGCCGTCTGCGGATTCAGAATCAAGTCCTTGTAGGACAGTTGTCCCAACAATCGGCCGCCTTCGTCGGCTACCAGAATGAGCGGCGCGCGCTGATCGCGATCAATATGCCTCTGGATCTTCTCTGCCACCTCGGCAAAGGTATAACCCGCCCTGACGATGATAAAATTCAGGTCCATGAGTCCGCCGGCAGTCTCCGGCGCGAACCGGAATAGATGCTCGATCTTGGCCTGTTTGTCGACCCGGACCTTACCCAAAATCTCCTCCTGCCGTTCCGGCGTCAGTTGTTGCAGTACGTCGACGGCGTCATCCTCATCCATTAATTGCAGCATCAAAGCAGCCGCGTCGTCATCCAGAAGAGCGATGACAGCGGCGCGAGCTTGATCCGTAAGTCTGACGAATACTGGTCCCTGCGCTTCAGGCGACAAGGCAGTAAATAACTTGACGCGTCGAGCAGTCTGTCGATTGATGCAATCCGCCACGAACATGAGATTCAGCCCGGCGGCCGCAGTCTTGCAGCGTTCGGCATCGCCTGACGACAGAGCAGCATCAACAGTCCGCAATAATTCTCCTTTGGGCATACGGATTGATTAACGATTATTTTCCGCGAGCCGAGATTTCTGCTGCTGCCAAAGAGTATCGGCAGCCGCAATAACGCTGGCGATAGATGCCGCGCTCGGCGACCAGCTGCCGCGCTTTCTCCGACCGGCCTTTCTTTTTCCAATCCTCGTCGAGAAAGATCAATCCGAATTCGCCGGCGATAGCGCGGCCGAGATCATTGATGACGGAAGAGTTTTTCTGGCGGCCGCTCGAGAGGCTGGTCGCGAAAACCGCTATGCCCAGATCGCGCGCCCGGGCCGCCGCGGCGGCGAGACGCAGGCGGCAGCAGGCCGCGCAGCGCGAGCCGCCTTCTGTGATCGCACCCAGGACGCCGACCGCCTCTTCCCAGACCTGCGGCTCGTGGTCAGCATCAATCATCCTGATCCCCCACTCCCGGCAGACCCGGACGACCTCTGCCTTCCTTTTGTCGTATTCCGCCGCGGGATAGATATTGGGATTATAGAAAAAGACGACGACTTCGCGGCTGGCGCGCAATTCATCGATGACGGCGATGCTGCAAGGAGCGCAGCAGGTGTGGAGCAGGATCTTTTCGGACATGATCGGTGGCGATGATCGTCGGACTCAATTCGAAACCTGAAAGTACCGGTCCGTGCCGTTCCAGCCGACGTTTGCGCCGCGCAGCACGCCGGTGCCGCCGCCGGCTTCGGGCGCCGTGATCCGGGTGTTAGTCACGACTTCCGCGGCATTCTCGAGATTGGCGTAGACCGCGCATTTCCGGCCGTCCGCGGAGACCAGGTAGCGATAGTAGGATTCGGTGTCGCTGCCGCGCCGCGGATCGCGCGGGATTCGGCCCACGAGCTGGGCGATCTGCGGATTCTTGGCCTTCAACTCCGAGACGATCACGGCGAAATCATGTTCGCCCGGACCAGCGTCGGGCATCGGACAACTGATCGCGAAGAAACGCCCGAACTGCGCCAGATCGCTCTTGCGTTTCGTATCGCGGGCTTTTTTCAGAGCGCCGCCGCCTGCGACCGCGCCCATGGTCGCCAAAAGACCGATGATGCCGATGACGATCAGGATCTCGATGAGAGTGAAAGCACCCCGACGACGGGAACGCGCTGTAAGATATCCGCTCATAATTGGCCAGCTCGCTCTGATTTATCCGGCTTGGTGCTATGATACCAGAATTCCAAGCGACAAGCTTATCCCCCGCTCGGATATCCGCGCATCAAGGAAGCGGTTTCCGCGCGCCCTCGTTGCAGCCAGACCGCGCAAGCGCTAACATCAAGAGATCAAATATGCAGATACCGCAACGCAAATCCGAACTTAACCGCAAATATGCCGGCGACGGCGATAATTTCCTCTCCGCCGAGGCCATCGCCGCTCTTCAGGATGAACTGCGCCGCCTCGAACGGTCGTTGCCGGCCGCGACCGAGGAACTGAATCGCACGCGCGACATGGGCGACCTGTCGGAGAATGCCGCTTATCAGGAAGCCAAACGGCGGCTCTTCGGCATGAACGGCCGGATGTTGGCGGTGAAGGAAAAATTGAAGAATGCCGTCGTGATCGAGCCCGGAACCGACGAACTCGGCCACGTCCGCATCGGCTCCACGGTCGAGGTGAGCTTCGGCGGCCGCGACAAAACTTACGTGATCACCGGTTCCCAAGAGACCGACCCGGCCGCTGGCCGGATCTCGCATCTCTCGCCGCTCGGTGCACTGTTGCTCGGCCGTCGCGCTGGCGACGAAGTGAAATTATCGGCGACCGGAACCGTTTATCTGATCCGTCAGGTCAGCTGACCGGCTTTCAGGAACGCGGCAATCCCAACCACTCCAGGCTGGGCATTTTTTTTATCGGCCGCTCCAGGCGATAACGCCAGTTGGGATCAGCGGTCGGTTTTTCGGTCCCGGGAATATTGATGCGTCTGGTCGAACCCAGCCAATCCTGAACCGGCACGATGACGCGGCGGGCCGGCGACGCGACCAGGGCTCCAATCAGCCGCCGGGCCATGATCCGGTGATCGGCACTGGACGGCACACCGACATGAGCGCAAAGCAACCGGCGCTCCGCGGCGGTCAGCAACCGCAGGTAGCCGACCAAGGTCTCGGTGTCATGGGTGCTGGTGTAGACCAGGCAGTTCTCGGGGTAAGCGGCGACGTCGGCGTAATTCCGTTCCAGGCGTCGGCGTTTTTCGTTATAAGCGAACCGCAGCTGCCGGATCCCGGGAATTTTCAGCTGCCGCAGGGTCCGGCGCAATCCTCGCAGACGATCGCCGGCGTCCTCCGCGAACAGTCCGAGTTTCAGGCCGCGGGCGCTGGCGATCACCCGGCGAAGCGCCGCCATGCCAGGTCCGGTGCGGATAGCGTCGCGGGACGGATCAATCGGATCCATGGCGCCGAAATTGAAGAACCCCTTGGCGTGATCCAGTCGCAACAGATCGTAAAAGCCGGCGTAAAAATCCAACCGCAGGCGCCAGAGTCGGAGAACGCGAGCCGGCCGCCGCCAATCATATAAAGGATGGCCCCAGACCTGCCGGCCGAAATGCGACCGCGGACCGTCGGGCACGCCGGACACGGCGCGCGACCGGCCATTCCGGTCGAGATCGAAACACTCCCGATGCGCCCAGACCAGCGGACTGCGGTTCGGCAGATAGAACGGCAGATCGCCGATGAGTTCGACGCCGGCGGCTGAAGCCGCGGCCCGCAACCCGAGGAAGGCCGTCCGCAGACGCCACTGGGTCAGGGCCTCGCGCCGCCAGCTCGCGTCCAGACGCCGCCGCCAGCGCCTCATGGCCTGCGGTTCGCGGTCGCGGATAGCCGCTTCCCAGACGGTCCAGTCATCGGTTCCGAAATGCGCAGCCAGCGCCGCGAACAACGAATAATCGTCGAGCCAGCCTCTGTTCTCGCGGACAAAAACGGACCACTGCCGACGCGTCGGCCGGAGGCGACGGCCCGCCGGCGGCAGATAACGCGTGCCGAAACCGATGCCATACCCCTGATACGGCGAAGACGCGCGTTTCACTCGCGATCCCGGCTCCAGATGGGTCTCCGAGAGCGGCAAAAGCTGCCAGGCTTTCTGCCCGGTCGCCTTGAGCCAGCCGAGAAAAACGATCCCGGCGGCCGTAGTGCCGGCCTCGGGCTTCTTTGACCGCCCGCCAGACTCCCACAGACAGGAAAGCGGTGCGGCGGTCCCGACGATCTTTGACATATTTTTCAGCATTCGAAGCTATGCCTGGAACGATATTTGTATTATAATGTTTTTATGGCGAAAAAAATACTCTTTCTCTCGGCTGAAGTGGCCCCGTTCGTCAAGGTCGGCGGCCTGTCCCAGGTGATGTATTTCCTGCCGCGGGCGCTGCGGCGCAACGGCCTGGACGTGCGGATCTTCACGCCGAAGTACGGCACGAGCAAACTGGCCGACGCGGCCGGCAAAAAACTGGAGCTCCAAAGCGACGTCCAAAATCTGGCCGTCCGCTCGGATGATGCCGAGTCGGAAAAGCCGCTGCTCTGCAACGTGCTGGCGCTCAGGGAACGCGGCGCCGACGCCCCGGTCTATTTTCTCGAGAATCGCGAATACTACGAACTTCGCGAGAACGTTTTCGGTTACATCGATGATCCGACGCGTTTTGCGCTGCTTTCGCGCAGCTGCCTGGAATGGCTGCGAATCCAGAAAGAACGGCTCGCGCGCGGCGACAAGAACGCCTGGTGGCCGGATATCGTCCATTGCCACGACTGGCACGCGAGCTACTTCATCGAAATGGCCCGGCGCCATCCGGATTATCGGGAACTGATGAAAAACACCTGCATCGTCCTAACGGTGCATAATTTCCGCTACCAGGGCGTCTACGATTTCCGCTTCATGCGCGAGGAAGAGAAGGACGACGGCGAAAAACCGCTCGCGCCGATCAGATCCAAGGAACTGGCCGGCCAGAACATCCTGCTGCGCGGCATCCGATACGCCGACGCGGTCACGACCGTGAGTCCGACTCACGCCCGCGAGATCCTGACGCCGGAGTACTCCGAAGGCCTGCTGGCGGTCCTCGCGCAGAACCAACAGAAGCTGCACGGCATCCTGAACGGCTTGGATACCGAAGAATTCGATCCGGCGGTCGACAAGCGCATCGCCAAGATCTACAGCAGCTACACGTATTTCCGCCGCAAAGAAGCCAACAAGACAGATCTGCAGAAAGCCTTCGGCCTGCCAATCGATCCGAACGTCCCAGTCATCGCTTTCAGCGGCCGCTTGACCTCGCAAAAAGGCATCGATCTGATCCTCGAAGCCGCGCCGCGCGTCTTTGAAGCCCGCCCCGACGCCCAACTCGTGGTGCTCGGCACCGGCGATGAACAGTTCCGGCAGGGTTTCACCGAACTCAAGAAACATTTCCCTAACAACCTCGGCCTGCACCTGTTCTCGAATTTCGAACTGCCGCGCAAGATCTTTGCCGGAGCCGACCTGATGCTCATCCCGAGCTCTTTCGAGCCCGGCGGTATCATCGCTCTTGAGGCGCTGCGCTACGGCTGCGTGCCGCTGGTGCGGCGGACCGGCGGACTGAACGACATCGTCACTGACTTCGATCCGAATTCCGGCGAGGGCAACGGCTTCTCTTTCCGCGAACGATCGGCCTGGGCGCTGTTCGGAGCCATCATCGAAGCGCTGGCCATCCATCGCCAGTCGACGCAGTGGCATCGCCTGGTCAGGAACGCCATGGCGAGCGTCGTGACCTGGGACGACGCGGCGGAAGAATACGAGAACTGGTATGAGCGCATTTGCACCGGCCGCCGGCCGCCACTGGCGCTGACCGACCGTTTCAGCAAGATACTCGGCAAGATCTTCAAGGCCGACAGCTGACCGCGCCGGCGCGAACTCCGTGATGATCAGGATAAGAAATCAAAGATCGCCAGCCTGAGCCGGCGATCTTTTTTGATCGGCTAATTTACTCGACTGGCTGAACCAATGGCGCGGCCGCCGGAGGCTGCGAAGCCTGGCCGAAACCCGCCGGCAGAATCTGGATGCTCTGAGCGGAAACACTGCCATCCTGATTCGAACTACCCATGATGCGGACGGAAACGCCAGCCGCCAGATCAGCGACTCCTGCCGGCTCAGTCTTCGTCACCTGCGTTTTTTCGGATAGGAACACCAACCTGGTTCCGCTGTTGGCGACCTTGACCGTGACGCTCTGTTCATCGAGTTTCAGGATCTCGCCGAGAATATTACCACCCAGCATCCGGCCGGTCGCGCGGGAGCCATTACCGCCGTCCATGCGGTCAAAAGTCATGTCGCCGCCAGCACCGCCTTGTAACCCGCTGCCGCGGACAAATAATCCGCCACGATCGCCGACGAAGCCAGCCAGTGATCTTTTGGCTGCTGTCCGCCCCAGAGCCCAACCTCCAGCAAAACTCCCGGCCGCCACGACGAGACAAACCGCTACCGCCGCTAACAGACACTTCCTATGATTTTTCAGGTCCATATCGGTCAGGGGCGCCGACGAGCGGAACCCGGTAAATATTATTCGTAGCGCAGGGCCACGATGGCGTTGAGTCCCGCCGCGCGGCGAGCCGGATAAAAACCGAAGATGATGCCGATGGCCGCCGAAACCCCGAAAGCCAACGCCACTGACTGGAAAGTGATCGTGGTGGTCAGGCCGCCGAACTTGGCGATCAGGATCGAGAGCAGCCAGCCGAAGAACACTCCGAACAAGCCGCCCAGGAACGTCAGGGTCACGGATTCGGCCAGGAATTGGGCGCTGATGGCCCCGCGCTTGGCGCCGATCGCTTTCCTGAGGCCGATCTCGCGGGTCCGTTCAGTGACGTTCGTGAGCATCATGTTCATGATGCCGATGCCGCCGACGAGGAGCGAGATTCCGGCGATGGCCGCGAGCAGTAACGTGAATGTGTTGGTCACCGAAGAGGCCGTGGCCACGATGTCCGCCTGGTTCATGATGCTGAAGTCGGCGAGCGTCGGGTCGGAAATATTGTGGCGCGCCAGCAGCAGGTCGGTAACCTGGGTCTGAAGGTCCGCCATCGACGCCTGGTCCGGAGCCTGGATGCTGATCTGGGTCACGTAATCTCCGCCGCCCAAGAAACGTTGCGCGGCGGAAAGCGGCACATAGATCATGTCATCCTGGCTGCCGAAGCCTGTGCCGCCCTTGGCCGCCGTCACGCCGATGACCTTGAACTCGACCTTGTTGATCCGGATCATCTTGCCGATGGACTCCCCGCCCTCGCCGAAGAGATCGTCCCTGGTCGTCGGGCCGATGACCGCCACTTTGGAGTAGCTCTGGACGTGCTGCTCGGTGATGAACGAACCGTCTTCGACCTCGATACTGCGGACGATCGCGTAATCCGGGACCGTGCCGACGACCTGGGTGTTGGTGTTCGTGCCCTTGGCCGCGATCTGATAGCGCTGCGAAACCTCCGGCGCCACCGCCTGAGCCTGGGCGATCTCACGTTTGATGGCGTCCGCGTCCGCCTGCGTGAGCGTCGTGGCCGAACCGCGGCCCGATCTCACTTCCATGCCGGCGCCGCGCTGGAAGCCCGGCGTCACCAGGATCAGATTGGAACCGATGGACTGGATGCGGCTTTCGATGGAACCTTGCACGCCCTGGCCGATCGAGACCATGGCGATGACCGACCCGATGCCGATGACGATGCCGAGGATCGTGAGCCCGGAACGGACCTTGTTGACGACGAGCGACGCGTAGATCTCCTGTAACAGATCAAGCGGGTTCATACGGCGCGGTGGATATGGCTTAAAGGTCCTTTGGGGTTGGCCGTATCCTTGATGATACGCCCGTCCTGGATAGTGATGATCCGGTCGGCATGTTCGGCAACGTAAGGTTCGTGGGTGATCAGGATGATGGTGTGATGGCCGTCGCGATTCAATTTCTGAAAAGTATCCAGGACGATGTCGCCGGTCTTGGTATCCAGATTCCCGGTGGGTTCATCGGCGAAAATGATGCTGGGATTGTTCACGAGCGCCCGCGCGATGGCGACGCGCTGCATCTGACCGCCGGACAACTGGTTCGACAGATGATGCCAGCGGTCTTCCGGCAGTCCGGCCGCACTCAGCGCCTTGGCTGCCCGCGTCCGGCGCTCGGACCGAGGCACGCCGGCATAAATGAGCGGCAAAATAACGTTCCTGAGCACCGTCGCCCGCGGCAACAGATTGAACGACTGGAAGACGAAGCCGATCTGATCGCGGCGGATCTCGGCCAGTTCATCGTCGGTCTGTTTCGAGACGTCGCGTCCGTTCAGTTTATAGGTCCCGGAAGTGGGGCTGTCGAGCGCACCCAGGATATGCATCAGGGTCGATTTGCCGGAACCGGAAGGACCCATGATGGCCACGAACTCGCCGGCCTCCACTTGGAAAGTGACGTTTTTCAGGACCTGAGTATCGACATCGCCGGAAACGTAGGCCTTACAGATCTTGTCGCATTCGATGAGGGCCATAGGTCAGTTTCCGAATCCGCCTACGCCCGGGATCCGCACGCCGCCGCGCGACTGGTTGCTCGCCGCACCCGCGGCGCCCGCAGCGGCGCTGGTCACGGTCCGCGTGACGATGATGTCGCCCTCTTTGAGGCCGCTCAAGATCTCGGTCGAGGTATCGTTGGCGAGGCCGATCTCAACGCTGCGGCGTTCCGGCGCCGCCGTCGAAGTGACGGTCCCGACCTCGGTCGCGCCGGGAAGGATCTCGACGTAGCGGCTGCCGTTGCTGCTCTTCACGGCCGCGTTCGGCGCTAACAGCACGTCCGGTCTCATGTCGATGACGATCGCTACGGAAACACTCATGCCCGGCTTGATCCGTTCGTCCTGATCGTCGAGCGCCACCTGCACGCCGTAATTGACGACGCCCTGGGTCGTGGTGCCGAGGGTGTCGATCTCCACCACCGCTCCGGTCATGGTGAGATCCTCGATGGCATCGAAGGTCACCGTCGCTTTCTGGCCGAGCTTGACCTTGGCGATGTCGATCTCATTGAGCGTGAGCGTGGCGATCTTCTGCGGCGTCACGAGCACGGCCAGGACCGCGCCCGACGAGACTGCGCTCCCTTTCTTGGCCGTGTCGCTGACCGAAGCGATGACGCCGTCGAACGGCGCCCGGATGCTGTAGTTGGCGACCTGTTCCCGCGCCGCACTCAAGGCATCTTCCTTCTGCGCCACGACATTGCGCTGTGACCTGATCTCCTGGGCGGTGTAACCGTCGCGCAGATCGGCCAGGGCGGCGCGCTTGGCCTCCAATGTTTCGGTAGCCACTCTGAAGGACCAATCGGCATCCGAGATGAGTTTGGGGGCGTTCTTCACAGCATCGTCGATCGCCGTCCTGCGGTCGCGCAATGCGCCCAGATCGGCATAAGCGGCCGTGATGTCAGCCTCAATCTTGGGCCGCATAGCATCGATGGTGGCGGCGATCTTCAGCGAGGCGTAATCATGCGCCACGATCGCGTCGTACATGCGCCGGGCGCTTTCCAGAGCCTGAGTGACGGAATCGGTCGTAGTCACCATCTGGCCGATGAGTCCGTAAATGGCGTCGCGCGGACTATCGCGCTTGATGCCGTTGAAATAAGCCGTGGTCTCGTCGAAAGCGTCGCGCGCGGCATAATAATCATCAACCGTATCCTGCACGAGCGTCGAATCGGATCCCAGGATCAGCCGATAAGAACGGACGTGTTCCTGTTCGCCCTGCGCATTTCCCAGGACATCCTTCAGATCCGCGAGGTAGTCGGCCAATTTGAACAAGGTCGTGGAAGTACCGTCGTAAGCGTTCTCATAAGCGGTCTGCAGCGCCTGGACGCCAATGGTCTCGGCATCGACCCGGTCGGACGCGGCCTGGCTCAGATCGCGTTCCGCCTGGGCGACGGCGGATTCGGCCGCGAGCAGCGTCTGGGCGTTCGGCGGAGCCAGCATGTCATCCAATTTGGCCTGGGCGTCGTCGAGCGAAACTTGGGCGTCGCGGATCGATTTCTGAGCGGTGCGGGAATCGAACGCGAACAGCAGATCACCGGTTCTCACCTGCTGATCCTTGACCGCGTACGTTCCAGTCAGGTCTCCGGAGACCTCGGCCTTGAGATCAACCTGATCTTTCGCCGCGATCTGGCCGGTGCCGGAAACGGAAATCACGAGCGTGCCGCGTTCCACGGCAGTGGTGGCGTACTTCACGCCGGCCGCCGACCCGCCGCCGAACCAGCGATAGCCGCCGTAGCCCAGAATAACTAGCACGACAGCGACCAAGGACGCGATTTTAAATTTACTGATCTTGAGCATCATAATGTTGGCGGTCCGCTTTAGCGCGGCGGCAGACGCCGTTCGAAGAACGGACCCGGCGGCGGTTCCTGCGGGAACACCCGGATGAATTTAGCAGCGATCTGGCCGGCCGTATCGGGCTCGCCGATGACCACGACCGAATCCTCGGTCGTCAGATCCTCCGCCCTGACCGTTTCGCGTCCGGCTCTGATGACGGTGGTGTCAGCGAGCAGCACGACCAGCTCCGCGCCGTCAACGCCGCGGATCACGAGCGTCCGGCCGTCGATCTTGATGATCGCGCCGGCGACGCCGTTCGCATTCATGAAATCACGCCCCTCGAAATCGCGGCGGAAATCCCCGGCGAAACCGCCCTGCGGACCGCCGAACATCTTGTGATAATTCTCGCCCCACTGATAAGAGAACCGCGCCTTACGGAATCCGACGGCCATGCCGGCCTGGAAGATAACGATCAGCAGGATCAGTCCGCCGATGGCGGCCGCGCCGATGCGGAACGACCGTTTTTTTAATAATTCATTCATAGGGTCAAAAATGATGAACGCTGCTTAAGACGCTCGATGGCGATCGCGCCGAGTCCGGCGACAAAAGCGAAGAGCGACAACATCGTCAAGGAAACGGCCGCCAAAGAACCGGCCAGACTCGTGACCGGCAGGGCTTCGAGCAAGGCGGACGAAAAGATCCCGAAATTATTCAGGACCATATCGGCATCAGTCGCGAGCAACGACAGGAACGACGTAACGCCGGCGGCAGCGGAATCGACCATGAGCTTGTTCATAGCTAAGACCGCGAGAGGCGCGGCTATCAAAAGACCGGCTGAACCCAGGATCAAGCGCCGCTGCACGGCCAAAAGCCGCTCTTCCCGGCGAATGCGGCTAATGATCCGATCGGCCAGAGCCGGCGGCGGCTCGACCGTTACATTGCGGCTGAATAAGGTCGCAAAGTCGTTCGACATAGGCTTATATCACTAATACGACCGGCGTCGTCTTTTTGGTGCGCCGATCCCGGCAAGAACTATTGATTTTGGTCCGCCAGCAGCTTTTTCAATCTGAGCAAGCCGCGCTGATAACGGCTTTTGACGGTATCCAGAGGCTCGGCCAGGATCTCGGCGATCTCGCGGAACGTCAATTCGCCGCGGTGGTGCAGGTCGATGACCTCCTGGAACGGCAGCGGCAGCCGACCCAGAGCCTCACGAAGCAGCCGCGCGTCGAGTGCCCGATCGAACAGCTCATCCGGCCAGGGCTCGGGATCTTCCGTAGTCTCGATCAAGACATTGCCGCCGTCTTCGGACTCGAACTCCGCGAAAGACACGGTACGCCTCTTCTTCAGCAGATCGAAGGTCGCGTTGCGGGCCACGCGATAAATCCAGGTCCTGAACGAGCGCTGCTGATCGAACCGGCGCAGCTGCCGCCACGCCTTGAGAAAAGTTTCCTGCACGGCGTCCTCGGCCTGTCCCTTGTCGCCGGCCAGACTCAGCGAATAATTGAACAACGGCCGCAGATAACGCCGGACCAATTCGTCAAAAGCTTCGGCACGGCCGGATAAATAGTCGGCAACGAGTTGTTCATCGGTTACCATGGGCGGAATTCTCGCATAAAAATCGGCCTTCAACAAGAAAAATCCGGATGACTCGCGCCGGCCGTGCATCAAAAACAGGGCCGCTAGCCCTGTTTTCTGACGCGTTTCAACTGAGGCGCACCATGCCTGACCGAGCTTTGCTGCCGACGAGCGGCAGACTGAAGTAGAAAGTCGTGCCCACATCCTCGGTGGATTCTAACCAGATGCGGCCGCCGGAGACCTCGACGATCTGTTTGGCGAAATATAATCCAAGACCAGTCCCCTCCTCGGACTTGCCGACGATGTTACTCGCACGGAAAAATTTGTCGTAGATGCGTTTTTGATCGCTCAACGGAATGCCGTAGCCATTATCCTTGATCAGCGAAATCAGTTCTTCGCCTTTTTTCTCCAGCCGCACTTCTATTTGCGCGCCCAGCGGCGAATATTTGATCGCGTTCGTCAACAGATTCTTATAGACCTCCCGAATCAACAGCGGATCGACGCTGATGACCGGCAAACCATCCTCGGATGTGAAAGCGATATGTTGCTTCTTTTTCGCAGCCGCCGCAGTATTTTCCCTGATCACGCCCACGGCCAGCGCGGCCAGATCAGTGGGTTTGGGATCGATCGTCAGCCGCCCGGATTCGATGCGCGTAATGTTCAGCAGTGACTTCACGAGCTCGGTCAGCCCCCGGGTCACGTCGGCGATATCGTTGATTGCCTGCGTTTCCTCCGGCTTCCGCGCAGACGACGCTTCGCTCAGCATTTCCACCGCCCATTTCAAAGCCGTGAGTGGCGTCTTCAGCTGGTGGACGGCGATATTGATGAAGTCCGTCTTCATCTGGTCGATCTTCACCTCCTGCGTGATATCGCGAACCGTCGCCTGCAAGACGTCCATGCCCTCATGGCGCATAGGCGTCAACAGCACGTTGGCGAAAAAATCAGTGCCGTCGGCTCGCTGGTGGATCCAGTTGAAAAAGTTGTGCCCCTCTTTGAGCGCCGTCGCGATCTTCTCATTGGCGGCGATGTGGGATTCGCGGCCATCGGCCTGATGAGGCGGCGAAACGTCGCCTGGATGTTTACCGAGGAATTCCTCCCGGGTCTTGTAGCCGAAGATCTTCAGGGTGGCGTTGTTGCAATCAACGAATTTCTCCGGCGTCAGCAGCATCATGGCATCCTCGGAATTCTCGAACAGGACGCGATATTTTTTCTCGCTCTCGACCAAGGCATCCTCGAATTTCACGCGCTCGGTGATATCACGGAAGACCATGAGAGCGACAAGTTCGCCAGTCTCCAGGTCCGTTTTAACGATCGATATTTCGACCGGAAATACCGCTCCGTCCGGCCGCTTGAGATAAGGGTGGTCATGTCCGGCATGCGAGGACGACTTGTGTTCGGATAGCACACCGGGCCCGAATACCGCGAGTGGCTGATGCTCCTCCGGCAAGGCGACGCCTTTCTGGTCAACGATCATCCAATGGATGCGGTAATCCTGACCGAGACATTCGGCCTCATTCCGACAGACCGAATCGACCGCGAATTTATTGGCGAAGAGGATCTTGCCCGATTCGTTGAAAGCGACCACTCCTTCGCCGATGTTCATGAGTAATTTTTCGCGTTCTTCGGCCCGGTGCAATTCATTGAGTTCACCGGTGCGTCGCAGCCTCCTGGCCGACAACAAGCGTTCGATCACGAAAAAAATCAGCGGATACAGCCCCAGTAGAATAATGCTGATTGTCCGGACCTCATCCAAATCGTTGCTATATAATTTCTTGAACGCGTTGATCTCGATGTCAGTGGCTATAAAAGCGACGATCTGGCCACTCTTGTCGTACTGCGACGCGAAAGCGGAATAGAACGATCCGAATTCGTCGGTATACGGGCCGTAAAGCTGCGGTGTGCCGTAGCGGATGGTGTCTAACAAGGCCTGAGGAGGCCGCTCATAGATGGTTCCAGGCTCGTGACGAGACGGATCAGTGGGCATCGAAGAATCAACAATGAATTTGATTTCGCCATCGACCACTTTCATGGCATAGATGTTCCGAATCCCATACTCTTTCTGCATCACGCCAACCAGCTTCATGTAATGCTGTTGCAACTTGTCGTAGTTGGAATTCTGACCCTCGACGACCGGCAGACCGGTAAAAAGTTCGGCATCAGTAGCGGCTACGACCAATTCGTTATTAGCCAGAAGCTCCTCTCCGGCGTATTCATTCAGCTCATTTCCGACGTTGAACATCCAAAAAAGACAGGCCGCGATCAACATGACCAGTCCTATCGTAAAGATTGCTGCCAGCTTGAATTTTCTATTCATATATATATAATAGCATTTTTTTCAACATCCGCACAACCTGCAGCAAAAACTAAAAACCCGGGCTCCAGGGCCCGGGTCAGATATTATTTTTAACGCTCTTTCAGCAGGCCGATGATCTCATCGAGTTTGAGTTCGATGGCGACGAGCCGATCCGGCTGCCCCGGAGCCATTACCGGTCCGGCCGCCGCCGCTTCGCCTTCGGCGCGGGCCGTGGCTCCGCAGCCGCCGTTGCGTTTGTCGCAGGACCAGAAAGCCGAATATGGCTTGTTCTTGGCCCGGCTGAATCCGGCGGGAATGAGCTTCATTTCGGAATCGCACTTTTCACAGATCTTCGTGATCATACACGGATAACCGATGATTTTGATTTAATCGTCGAACTTGCGGAGACGCCGTGGGCGCGCGCTCCGACAGGAACGGGCAAAAACATAAAGGAAGGCCTGGCTGCTGTCAAATGGCGTGGCTCTTCCGCCGAACGAAACTTTTTTTGCGCCGCCCGGCGGCCGATTCAGGAATTGATCAGCGCGACGCCGACGGCAACCAGAACCGCGCCGGCGCCTTTTTGCAACAGGTTCCGCCGCGAAAGATCCTCTCTTCCCAGCGACGGCCAAAACACGGTGATCAGCACGCCGAACAGGAAGACGAACAGCGTCGTCGTGCTGACGATGGCCTGGACCAGAGCGACCGGCGCCAGCATCAGCGCGTAGCGGGCGCCCAAGCCGCCGCCCAGGTTGATCAGTTCGTTCGTGCCGTTGACGGCCAGGAGCGCCGCCGGACTCGCGCGCAGCAGCCGAAACATCTGACGCGCATAGGCCGGGATCGCCATGATCGCCATGCCCAGCACCGCCTCGCCGGCGAAGGTCCAGAAGACCGTGCTCCAGAATTCGTCGTTCACGGCAAAATATTTGAAGATGACCGAGGAAAGCGCCAGTGCCAGCGTGCAGGCTCCCATGCGCAAAACGAGACCGATCTTGATGCGCCCGAACCTCATCGACTTATCGAGCGACAGGATCGCGCCGGCGACCAGGACGATGGCACCGCCGGCCAGTTGCGCGGGCGTCAATTTCTCGCCGAGCAAAAAATACGCCAGCGCGCCTCCCCACACCGCCGAAGCCTGGAACAGCGGTGCCACGACGGAAGCTTCCTCCGTCTGGATAGCCTGGAGATAGAGCAGCATGGCTCCCATGTACAGGATGCCGGACGCCATCATCACCGCGATCGCCGTCCGCGGCAGCGCCAGCACCTGAGGCTGATGCAGCCAGATGAACGGCAGCGCCACGAGGCCGATGAGCGACGTGAAGACCATGAGCACGGCCGTGCTTGAATTCTTGAAATATTTCTCAACCAGGTATTTGTCGATGTGCGTGGAGACCGCCCACAACACCGGACTGGAAAAAGCGAAAAGAAGCCACATAATCAGGAATGATCCTTTGCCTCAGTATAAGATTTTTCCGCAAAAACGTACACCGCGCCGGAGCGGATCCGGGATCGCTTGCTGCCGCGGTCAGGACCGATCCGTCAGACGGGCGACCCGGGCTTTCAAAGAGGCGGCAACCGGCCAGAGGCGCAGATCCTGCCGCAGATGGGCGTAGATGATGGCGCTCAAGATAGCGGAAAAGAAACACCACGTGGAATAGAACGCTTCCTGGTAAGCCCACAAGGCCAGCGACAGCGCCCCCATGGCCGCCCAACCGAGAACTCGGATGAATTTATGGCTGGAGATCAGGCAGGGAAAACAAGTGGCGAACACGTACGCCGCCAGGCCGTACGGGATCGGCGGCAAGGTCATGTCGTAAATGACGCAGCCGGTGGCCAGCGAAGCTGTGATCGGTCCGCGAACCACGTAAGCAGCCAGCCAGGAGCTGAGCGCGACCCCGAAGATCAGCAGGACCCGGAGCGCTGATTTTCTCCGCCCCGGAGGCTCCAGCGCGCCGACCGCCAGAGGAACATAGAACGGCCACAGCACGTGGGAGAACATGATGTACACGAAAGCCGCTCCCGTCTGCAACCAGGGTGATCCGGAAGACAACCAGACGACCCCTTCCACGGCTTGTTGAACGCCGAAAAGCAGCGGCATGGCCGCGAGCGGCAGCTGGGACGCGGACTTGGCTTCACGTATCGTCAGGACGCCGACGGCGCCGAGTCCGGCGGCGGCAGCGAAACTGGCCGTAGCTGAAAAACACATGGCGGAAGTATGACAGATTTTTGATACATCCGCTACTCTGAACCGATTCACTGACGATGACGCGCCAGCTAAAAACCAGCATCGCGCCAGCGATCCGAAAAACTGAAAATGACCGCCGCTAGAAATAACCCAGCCGGGAGCGGGCGTTAACACGGACTTGAAACTTCCGGGCGGCCCGATTAAGGTTGCGGATAGCGTTCTTTTCACGCGGCCGCCGAAGCGGCTGGAAAGGTTTGGCTGCCCATGACATCCAAGAAGCGCAGATACGCCCTCGTCGGCGCCGGTCTTCAGGGACAAGCGATCGCTTATGACCTGCTGCAGGATGCGAAAACGTCCGGTCTGACCATCGTCGACCGCGACCTCGCCGCTCTCAAAGAGATCGGCAAACATCTGCGATGCGGCTCCGATTGCGACCACCGCGTCGCCCTGATCGAGGCCGACTGCCGCGACCAGCAGGCCATGGCTGAGATCTTCCGCGGCCACGATGTGGTCATCGCCGCGGCGAGCTACGAGCTCAATCTCGGACTCATGCAGGCTGCTTTCGAAGCCGGCGCCCATTTCTGCGACCTGGGAGGCAACAACGACGTCGTCGAGCGGCAATTCGCCCTGGACGATGAAGCCAAACGGCGTGGCCTCAAGGCTGTGCCGGACTGCGGCGTGGCCCCCGGAGCGGTCAGCATCATCACGCGCCTCGGGATCGACCGCTTGGGACAGATGCCGGACACGGTCAAGATCCGCGTCGGCGGTTTGCCGGCCTCGCCCGAAGGGCTGCTCAAGTACGCGCTAGCCTTTTCGGTGCGCGGCCTGTTCAACGAATGCCTGGAGCCGACCGAGATCCTGCGCGGCGGCCAGCTCGTCAAAGTGCCGTCGCTCACCGGACTCGAGCGCCAGCGCTTCGAAGGCTTGGGCGCACTGGAAGCGGCTTTCACTTCCGGCGGTTCCTCGACGCTCGCCAAAACCTTCGCCGGCCTGATCGAGAACCTCGACTACAAGACCCTGAGGTATCCCGGCCACTGGCGGATCTGGACGATGCTGCGGGAACTGGGCTATCTCGGCGAACAAGAGATCCTGGTCGACGGCGCAGCGGTCAATCCGCGCCGGCTGTCCGAAGCTCTTTTCGAAAAGATCCTGCCGCACGCCGTCGAAGATCTGCTGGTGCTTCGGGTCATCCTGAAACACGGCCGACAAGAGGTCCGCTATGACATGATCGACCGCCGCAGCAGCGCGGCCCCCGGCCACTCGGCCATGCAGCGGACGACCGGCTACTCCGCGGCCATCATCGCCAAGATGCTGGCCACCGGCGAGATCGCCGACCTCGGCGTGCTGCGCCAGGAACTCAGCGTTCCGGCCGCGCGTTTCGCCGAAGAATGGCGAGCACGAGGCCTGATCCTGCAGGAGATCATCAAATAGATATCGCGCCGTCCTCACCACGGCGGCTAAAAACCAGACCCCCGGCTTCGGGGGTCTTTTTTTGTCGGCCGACCGATACCCCGCGCCCCCGATGACTTGGTCAACAGGACTTTAAGGTGTATACTCACTGCAGATTTATTATTGAAGAGGGAATCAATCAAATCTATGGATTCTTCTAATTCTCCGAGCACGAAACCTCTCTACCGCGGCATCCAGATCGTCTGGTACATCTTCGGGGCCATTGAAGTCCTGTTGGCGTTCCGTTTTGTCTTGAAGCTATTGGGGGCGAACCCTCTCGCCGGCTTCACCAGTTTTATTTATGGCGCGACCTACGTTTTTGCCGCTCCCTTCCTCAAGGTCTTCCGGATATCGACAGTGGCGGACAATATCTTTGAATGGACGACGCTTCTGGCGATGTTCGTCTACTGGGTGCTGGCCGTCGGCATCATCAAACTGCTCCTGATCGGCAAGACAGTATCGACGCCGGAAGCCGCGGCGAAACTTAACGAACAAGAGAAGAAATAAGATCAGGATCTATGCGATTACTCATTCGTTGGATCATCGCGGCTCTGGCCATTCTGGCGACAGCCTACGTGCTGCCTGGCGTGACCGTCAGCAGTTTCTTCGTCGCCATGGTCGTGGCGGCGATGCTCGGCGTCGTGAACGCTTTCATCCGGCCGGTACTGCTTCTACTGACGCTTCCGATCAACATCCTGACCCTGGGTCTCTTTACCTTCGTCATCAACGCGCTCATGGTCATGCTGGTGGCGAACATCGTCCCCGGATATAAGATCGCGAGTTTCTGGTGGGCGCTGGCGTTCAGCCTACTGCTCTCGCTGATCATGAACGTACTCGACGGAGTTCTGGAACGCAAGTGACACCGCCGGGCGGACAGAAACGGCAAAATTCAAGAAACGAAAAAGCCCCGCCAAGGGGCTTTTATCGTCGATGGCTCCATGACCGATCGTCCAGCCGTCGATCACTGGAACTGGATGAATGACGGCTGCGGCGTCAGCGTCAGGATCTCGGCCGGCGTGAGCAGCCGCGACCCCGGCCGCAAAATATCGTTCTTGTAGAAGAGTTTGAATCCCGTGAATTGCACCGGCTCAGGAGCGATACAGGTATTATAAGTGCCGAACTTTTTGGCTTGCGGTCCCCAACCGTCCATGTCCATCACGATCTGCACCTCCGGCAGCGGCGTGATCTTCCGGGCGTTCGTCACCATCTCCTTCGTATAACGATGCACCACCAGCACCTTGGGCGGCAAGCCGTTGGTCCGCACCAGTCCGGCCAGATACTCCGCGGCGGCATTCACGTCCGTGGCGTCCACCGTCCCCACCCGCGTGCCGGGCGGCGCGCCGGTCTTCATGGAAAATTCCGGATCAATGGCCAGATGCACCTGCGGCAGGCGGAGATACGGTTCTAGAGCCTTGATCTCCCCCATCAGGTCGGCCAAGCCCGGCTCAACCTCCAGAATGACGATGCCGTCGATCTTGGCGGCGATCGCCAGCGCTTTGTCGATCTGCGCGGGCGGCATGCGCAGCCGATATTTGCCGTCCTTGCCCGCGCTCTGCTGGGCGGTGACGGCGATATAGTCGATGCCCGGCTGCACCGGCGTGGTCGGATCAGCGGCCTCCCAGGCCCGTAACTCCTTGGTCAGTTTTTCGATCACCACGGCTTCGGGATACTCGCCGAGCACGCCCATGCCTTTGGAAAGAAAATTGCCGTAGTAGGCCACGATGCGTTTGAACGGCAGGATGGCGCCGTACTCGGGATAAGCGGCTTTGACCGGCCAGAGTCGGATCTTTTCCGGGGTCTCGGCGGCGGTATCGGTAGCGGCAGCGGTGACTGCGGTCCCGGCGAGATCAGACAAATGCGCCAACTGCAGCAGTTTGCGGTCATACGCCTCCCGGTCGAGCGTCGGCTTCGGAGGAACGGGCGCCACCGCAGGATCACCTGCCGCGCCCGGCTGGCCGCTGGCGCTCGAAGACAGATCTACACCCAATATCACCGATCCTAACAGGACGCCAAAAACCAAGACCGCTACGAGCGCGATGAATTTTCCGGTCCGCTCGCCCAGAACGCTTTTTATCCTGACCAAATATGATTCAAATGACATAACAATCGAACTGTACCTGATGTTCAGCGGCAAAACAATCTGGCCTGCGTCGATCTTGGAGCAGAGGCGCGATGAACGCCGCCGATCTTTCACTTCTTATCCGGATTTTTATTCGCAATGCTGACTTTGCGGACATAGTAAGGGACGACCAGAGCGTGCCCGGGCGCGTGCCAGACCGCAACCGCCTGGCCAGCCGCGCGGGCCGCGAATCTTGCAGCGTCCGTTCTGGCGGCACGAGCCGCCGCGTGGGCGGCGAGCGAGAGTTTACGCGTCTCGACCATACTGAGTTCCAGCTTGCCCCGCGCCCAAGCTTCGATCGCTGCCAGCGCCTGGCGCGGACGATCATCATCAGGATGTTCTTTTTCAAAAACAGGCAGGACCCGTCTGGCTTGGCCGGCGGCCTTGAGCGCCAACGCCCGATGCACGCGCGAATTCCGCGCCACGGAATGCTGGTCTTTCGGTTTCGGGATCATTCTAGATTTCATGAGAAGCTTCCTCAGGCCGCTTCTTCCTTGACGAGCCCGAGCTTCTTGAGGCGCGAGGCGATGCCGCCGCGCTGCCGCTCGAGACGTCGGGCGATCTCTTTCATCGCCACACCCTCGTTGAACAGCGCGACCAATTCTTTTTCTTCCCGCTCCGTCCAGCGCGCGTAGGCTTTCGGATGTTTGGCGCGCTGAGCGGCTGCTGAAAGATCTTTCTCTTCCACAAGCTTCGTTTTCGCCGCGTCCGGATTTCCGCCACACAAGACAATGAAGCTGCGCTCGGCCGCCGCCCGTTTCTCGGCGGAGACCTGCGTGTCAAATTCCTCCGCGCCCTGCGACACGGCGCGGAATTCGCCGTCCTGCTCCAGGATAGCAGGATGCACTTCAAGGGCGCGCGCGTTGCAGCCGAGGAGGAACAATCCGGCCAGCCGGCGGACGCGCGAGAGCGCCACGTAACCCTGGCCGAACTCGAAAGCCGCGCCGAGATCCATGAGAGCGGCGTCAAGGCTCATCCCCTGGCTTTTATGGACCGTCATCGCCCATGCGAGCCGCAGCGGCACTTGTTTGGTGGACGCGAGGACCCGGCCCTGATCCTCGATCTTCCATTCCATCGGTTCAGCGGCGATACGCGCGCCGGTGCTGGTCCGGACGAGCGGGAAGCCATTCTCACCGGCCGCGTCGATGACCGTGCCGAGCGTGCCGTTCACGAAGCCGGCCTGCGGATTATTCCGCGTGAACATGACGGCCGCCCCCGGCTTGAGCCGCAGCGTTTCCGGCGACAAGCAGCCGCGTTTCAGCGACGTCACGAGCTGCTCGGGCCCCTTCGTTTCCATCGCAAACACCCGCTCGACGCCAGGCAGCCGCAGCAGCTCCTGTTCGTTGATGCGATCGACGTCGGCATTGTGCGAAAAAAGTTTGACCGCGCCTTTCGCCGCGCCGACGCGCGCCGCCGCCCGCGATTCGAGGATGCGGAGATGATCCTCGCCTACCGCGTTCGAACGGATCGCCGACAGGACAGAGAGGAATTCGGGATCATCCTGCCGATACTGCCCGGACAGATAGCAGACGGCGGGCCGGAGTTCCGCCCAGGCGGAAGACCGGAACGCGAATTCCGCCGTCCGGCCGTCGCGCGCCACCGGCGGCAGCTGGAAAAAATCTCCGACCAGCACCGTCTGCAGGCCGCCGAACGGCATCGGGTTCCGCCTGGTCTCGCGGCATACGGCATCCACCATGGCCAGCGTCCGCGCATCCAGCATCGAGACCTCGTCGATGACGAGGATCTTCGCTTTCATGAGGCGCTTGTAGATGCGCTCGTTGCTGGCGATGCGGTCGAGGTCGTAGGGCGTCAATTCATCCGCGATCCCGATGCCGCACCACGAATGGATGGTCATGCCGCCGATGTGAGTCGCCGCGATGCCGGTCGAGGCGGTCAGCGCTGGTTCGATGCCGCGCGCCCGAAGATACGCCACGTACCGGTTGATGGTGTGGGTCTTGCCCGAACCCGGCTCGCCGGTCAGGAACACGTTCGCGCCAGTCTTCAATATCGCCAATGCCTGTTCTTGGGTCATGAGATTCCGGTTGTTAGATGATGAGACCGCGAACGAAATACCACGGAACGGGTTGCGGCGTCAACTGGGCCGCGGCCCGTGGACGCGAAGCGTCTTTACGGGCTTCACGGAGCGGCTCAAGCGTACACAAATCATGACCGTCTGACCACCGGCTAAAAAACAGGCACCGCTCGTAGCGCCCGCTTTTTGTCATTTTATTTCCGACGGAGCGTTCGCGGTCTTGCGCGCGTGCGCGAAAAACGCGGCGGCCAAGATCAAACAGGAAAGCAGCGATCCAGCGGACGAAAGCCGAAAAGCGAACTCCGGCGACACGGCGTCCCAAATATGGCCCAGGCCGTATCCGCCGGCGATCACGGCGAGACCGGTCAGCGTATAATAGGCGGCGTACGCGGTGCCGCGCGAACCATACGGAACCGCCTCGGCGATAAAAGCGCGGGCGGAGCCCTCGGTCAGGGCGTAAAAAACGCCGTAGAAACCGAAGAGGACGAGCGATGAGGCGAGCGGAATGCGGAAGGAAAAACCGAACTCCACGGCCGCGAGCGTCAGCCAGCCACCGACGATGAGCGGCATCTTGCCGATCCTGTCGCTCCAAATGCCGATGGGATAAGACAGCAGCGCATACAGCAGGGTGAAGCCGGCGAAAATGACGGGAACCCAGACCGGCGGCATGCCCAGATGCCCGGCGCGGACCAGGAATAACGAATCATTGATCTTCGTCAGCATCGCGACAGTGACGCCGCTGGTGAAGATCCAAAAACTCCAGGGCAGCGCCCGCTGCCCGGCCGCCGGCGCCTGGGCCGGGGCTGATTCACGAATGCCGAAAATGATCAGCGCGAGCGCTACGGCGCCCGGGATCACGGCCAGAAAGAAAATTAACCGGTACGACGCGAGCGATGGCGTCAGTATCAGCAGCACTCCGGCCGCGATGAGCGGGCCGATGACGGAGCCAGCCGTGTCGACGAGCCGGTGGAACCCGAACGCGCGGCCTTTCGTCCCCGCGGCCGCCGAATCCGCGACCAGCGCGTCCCGCGGCGCGTCTTTCGAACCCTTGCCAACGCCATCCACGAGCCGTAGTCCGGCGATCGCGCCGAACGACGAGGCGAACCCGAGCAGGGGCCGGGAGACCGATGACAGCGCATACCCCAAGAAAACTAGGCGCTTGCGGTTGCGGAACTTGTCCGAAAGGATGCCAGAGACCAGGCGGAAAACACTGGTCGAACCCTGCAACAAACCATCGATCAGGCCGATGCCGGCGGAAGTGAATCCGAGCAGCCCGAGATACGCCGGCAGCACCGGCGTGATGAGATCCTGTCCCAAACCTGAAGCCAGCGCGACGAACGCGATGACCAGGATATTGCGCGGGATCTTCGGTTTTTCGCCAGTGGCGTGGTCCATGTCTGAATTATAGCATTCCGGTGGCGCCGCCGCACCTGGTAATCGAAGTGAAAATGATCGTCTTGTCCGTCGAACCGCCATCATTTTCCTGACTGGACGCCGCGAAGCCGCCGCAGATAAAAAAGCCCCCGAGTCGCAACGCGACTCAGGGGCCAAAGACCCGACTTTCACCAGACCGTCTCTCATCCATTCCAAGAACTCGCGCTGACCTCCACCGGAGCGATTTCCAGGATCTCGTCCGGATCGACCTTCCAAAGGACATGACTCTCGACTCGCCTGTCCCAATCATATCGGACTTTCCGGCCGTCCACGGCGACAGCCAGCATCATCTGATGATTCCGAGAAAACACCGACGGCTTCCTGACCCCGTGGTCGGTGTAGTAGACGATGTCGATCTCAGGCACTCTCATCCGCAACAGATAGAAACGCGCGCCTTCTTGCCGCCGGCCGAAATGCCGTCCGACAGCGATCGCCACATCCCGATGATCCGTGACGGAGATGAACGGCGTCTTCTCATTCTCATGATGAAAATGCCTTTCCGCCAGATTGCGTATCTGCACCGACAAGTACCGGCGGTCGAATTCTCCAGCCCGGTCATCCTGGCTGCCCAGATGCGAGGCCAGGCCCGACAAGACGCCACTGCACTTCACTGTCTCCGCGCCCTCGTCCGTCAGCATCATCCCGCGCCAAACCTCTCGGCAACCCAGCTTCCGCTCTGCGATCTCTCTCGCGGCCAAGCAGCCGGAGCCGTCAGCCGAAAGTCCGAGAAGCTCGTCCGCTATTTCCGGCAGATGAGTGATGAACCCCGGGTCCAGACTCAGCTGATCCAGGTCGGGCCGCAGTTCCCGGAGCCGGCCATAAACAGTCGGGATCTCCGGCGTAGTCCAGCCGCCAGTGCTCTTCAGCCAATTCGCGTCGCCGTAGTCCGCGCCGCGGCAGTGTTCGAAGACCGCCATCAAGAACTGCCGGCGGGTTCCGGCCGTCGCCGAACCAAGGATCGTTGGGAATGTACTGGTCATCTTCGCAACCTCCCGGATGGTGACATCCGTCTGAAATATGAAAAGAACCGTTGAGGATACGGCGAAAACCGGCTTTTGTCAATATATCCGGAAAGGAACGGGGGTTGGCATTTGGACGAGGGATGTCGGATGCCGTGCCTCGCACCGCGCGCGCCGATTGCGACTGAAGCTTTCGAAATAGGCCGCTCTGCGCATGGTTCAGGCTTGTCACGGCTGCCGGCCTTTGATACGTTCCTGGTCATGAACACCGCCAAGATACAACAGGTACTCGCCGCCGCCGGGATCAACAAGCCCTACCGCCTGAAGCAGGCCGTGCGCGCCGCCTACCGCGACCTCGTCCCCTCCTGGGAAGCCGCCGCGGAGCTGCCGCCGGAACTGCGCACCCTGCTCGACCGCGAGGCACCGATCATGTCGCTCACGCTGGAACGCGAGGCGGTCTCCGCCGACGGCCGCACCGTGAAAGCCGCGCTCAGGACAACGGACGGCAAGACGATCGAAACCGTGCTGATGGCGCACGAAGACGGCCGGCGCACGGTCTGCGTCTCGTCGCAGGCCGGCTGCGCCATGCGCTGCGCTTTCTGTGCGACCGGCGCGGGCGGCTTCAGCCGCAACCTGACCGCCGAGGAGATCAGCGATCAGGTCCTGCACTTCGCCCGCCGTCACGTCGTTCGCGAACGACGTGACGCTGCCTCCGCTGTAGACAAGAAGACCGTCACCAATGTGGTCGTGATGGGCATGGGCGAACCGATGAACAATTACGACGCCGTGCTGGCCGCCATCCGCGAACTCAACCGCGCTGACGGGCTCGGCATCGGCATCCGGCATTTCACTGTTTCCACCTGCGGCGTGGTCCCGGGCATCGAGCGCTTCGCGACGGAGCCGGAGCCGCTGAACCTCGCCGTCTCGCTCCACGCGCCGAACCAGGCCCTGCGCGAACGGATCATGCCGGTCGCCGCCGCCTACCCGCTCGACCAGCTTCTGGCCGCCTGCCGCGCGTACGTCGAGCAGACCGGCCGCAAGATATTTTTCGAGTACCTGTTGCTCGATGGCGTGAACGACGGCGACGAACAGGCCGACGAGCTGGCGCGGATCATGGACCACGAGCTCTATCACGTGAACCTAATCAAATACCACGCGACCGGCGCTTTCCGCGCCTCGCCGCCGGAGCGCTGCCGCGCTTTCCAGCGCCGGCTCTGGGACCAGCACCGCGTGCCCGTGACTTTCCGCGTCGACTTCGGCGAAGACATCAGCGCCGCCTGCGGGCAATTGGCGGGACAGAAACCGAAAGACCAACCCCGAGGCGCAGCGGTGTGATACGATATGACGACCTTATGACCGCGACCTCTCGTCCCACGCCCGCTTTCGGACCACAAGGGATCTTCCTGATCTTCTTGTTCGCGCTCATCTTCAACGCGATCTGGGAAAACCTGCACGCTCCGCTGTATATCAGCTACCGGGGCCAGACCATCACCGAACTCATCCTGCTCCGGGCCGCGGTCGTGGACGCCGGCATGATCACGCTGCTCGCCCTGCCTTTCATCTATAATGCGGGCTTCAGGCGCCGTTCCTGGCTCATCATCCCCCTCGGCATCCTGATCGCGGTCTTCCTGGAACTTTACGCCCTGAACTCCGCGCGGTGGGCTTATACCTCCGATATGCCGCTCGTCCCGTTCCTGGCGGTCGGTCTGACGCCGACGCTCCAGCTCGGGCCTCTCGGTTATCTCGCTTTCTGGATCGTCGAAAATCTGATGAAGCGCGATGCTCGGATCGGCTGACTGCTCCCAAAACTGACGCCTACAAAAAAACTCCAGCTAGGCTGGAGTTTTGCGAAAGCTGGGAAAGACGCGGCTCAGTCTTTATGCAGCACCTTTTCCGCAGCGCGAAGACGAGGCACGCCGTTCACCGCGGTCACGATCGCATAGACCTGCCGGCGCGAGGTCCAGCCGTTCACGCGGCCGTGGTTATTGGCGATCTGCACCTTGTCGCCCTGAACGGCGCTCACCTTGTGGGTGAAAAAACGGCCGCGAACCTTGGCCAGCACGATATCGCCCCTCTCGAGTTTGGACGCGTCCACCGGAGCCAGGGTCACTGGCTCGCGATGCCTGATGAGAGGCGCCATCGAATTCCCCGGCTCCCGGTGATTCTCTATGGTCTCGCCGCGGGCAAGACGTTCAAGGATCAATGCGTTCATGCTGCTCTCCTTCTGTTGGCGCGAACGTAACAAGATTTTACGTCTTTGTCAATCATCGCGCCCGCGGATCCTCCGCCCAGTGCCCTTCAGGATACCGATCGCCCGCGATCTTCTCGCTCCACGCAAGTTGCGGCTGGGCCGCTGGCGACGAATTGACTTTTCTTATATTATCATATATAATCATACATAAGAGATATATCAGATGATCTATGCCTGATTTCAACAAGAGGATGGACAACCTGCCGCCGAGCCTCTGGGGCGTCATCGCCAAAATCGATGAGCTGAAGGGTCGCTGGATCCAGGGCGAGTCTCTGCACCCGTATCAGCTCGCCCAGCTCAAGAAATACGTGCTCGTCACCTCGACCGGCGCCTCGACGCGCATCGAGGGCGCGACCTTGAGCGACGCCGAAGTGGAAAGGCTGATCCGCGGCGTCAGATCCAAAAAGACCGCCGAACGCGACGAACAGGAAGTCCGCGGCTACTTCGAACTCCTGGAGCGGATCTTCGAGTCCCCTGCCGCCGTCCCCTTCACCGAATCGTCGATCCTGACCCTCCACCAAAAGATGCTCAGATACGTCGACAGCGCGGAGCCGCACCGTGGCAAGTACAAGACGGCGGAAAACGTGATTACGGCGATCGGCTCGACCGGCGGAGCGGCCGTGGTCATGAAGACGACGCCGCCGTACCTCGTCCGTAAAGAGATGGAGTCGCTTCTCGACTGGACCCGTGAGCGGCTGGCGGCCGGGGACATTCACCCGCTCGCGGTCATCGCCAACTTCGTCGTCGAGTTCCTGAAGATCCATCCGTTCCAGGACGGCAACGGCCGCCTGTCGCGCATCCTCACGAATCTCCTGCTCCTCCGGTCCGGCTACGCCTTCGCACCTTGTGTTTCACACGAGAAGATCATCGAGCGCCGGCGGCCGGACTATTATCTGGCCCTGCGCCGCAGTCAGGCCACCATCGGCACCGGCAAAGAGGACATCGTCCCCTGGGCAGAATTCTTCCTGTCTGTCATCCTGGAGCAGGCCGAGAAAGCCGCCGCGCTCATGGAAAAGACGGGCATCGAGGAAGTCCTTTCCACCAAGCAGCTCGAGGTCTACAACGCCGTACTCGGCGGCAAGGGAGTGAGCGCTGGCGAGATCGCGGCTTCGACAGGCGTCGCCAGGCCGACGGTGAACCAGGCGCTCAGCAAACTGATCCGGTTCAAGAAGATCAGCAAGATCGGCATCGGGCGCGGGACCAAGTACTGGCCGACGAGGAAATAAGCGGAGCACAAAAACACGGGTCGATCGCGACCCGTGTTTTGATTAATCAGATGAACCACCGGCTTGAGTCGGATAAGGTCAGACTATTCGGTCAACCGACGCGTCGATATCTCCCTCCGGTGTCAGGCACGGCTAACAGTCACAAAAAGTTTGCCGCCGAGCCAGACGAACAGCGGACCAGTGGCCGCCAACAGCACGGGATACCAGTGATTGCCCAGGTTCCATCCGGATACGGCTCCCGCGACGCCGCCGATGCCACCCAGCACCATCAGCCCCGCCACATGCCGCATGGGGCGGCTCTTGGCCAGCCGAGCGGTGAGGTAGCCGCCGGCGATCGTATAGATGCTGCGATAGCCGAGCGCAAGCGCGAGCATCCAGGCGGTATAGGCCTCGGGATGGACGGCTGGCGGAAACACGCCGGTCGCTTCCAAGGTGCGATCCGTGATCACGGACAAGGCTGCCACGGTGATGAACCCGGCCAGAACGACACCGATACTTCGGAAAATTGATCTGATCATACTGGATGCTGAATGGCGCTCGGGATCTTAGCTCTCGAGCCTTTTTCTCAGTTCGTCTATGACGGCTTTCTGCCAGTACTTCATGGAATACCGGCTGATCAGTGGCTGTGCGACTAGGCGGAGCCAGCGTTTATGGATGACGACCTGATAAGTGTAATCGATCAGGGTTCCTTCCGGGTGTTCGGAGAGCAGCACTTCTTCATGGCCGGAAGTCCCGAATTTCGGGCTTTCATTGTCCGAAACATACCCCTTGCCGGAGAGGATCTGGGTCTTCATTTTGACCGGGAACTTTTGGCCGAACGATCTGACGGTCGCCTCCATTTCCAGATGATCTCCCTCGCGCCTCACGACTCGTATGGATTCCGCGACTTTCGGAAAATACTCAGGAAATTTTTCAAAGTCAGTCATTATGCCAAACACCTCCGTCAAAGGAGCCTTGACGAGCCACTGGGCATGAAGAGCGAGGTCTTTCATGCAAGAACTATATCAAAAATATCTGTGTCGGGCACGGATAACGTCAGTCAGTCTAAGCCAAAAATGTGCAATTCTTAGGCAACCCGCGGGCAACCGAATACGTTATCTAATCAATTTACGAACCAAGAGTCTCTAAAGGATTGTCAGAAATCTCTTCTGCTGTAAAACGTTCATTTGATGCCAAAAAAAACATCTGCAAATTTTTGGGTACAAATATCTTTTGTTTCGGCAACTTAATGTGGTGTCTGTAGAGATTGAGGGTCTCAGAAAACAAGTCGTCGAGTATCCTCAAACTCCAGAGGCAATCAATGCTTAGTCCGCTCTCTCCAAAACGTGTTGAATCATAAATTTTTGTCAGTTCATTCAAAAAGTCTTTCTTTTGGGAGTCATCTAGTATCTTTTTGTACTCCGGAATATATGGAAGCGCCCTGCGCATCAACCCGACTAAATTATGTCCTCGCACAAAGTTATCGATATCCTTTCCCGTCGACTCTTTAATCTCCCTCCAATATATTCGAAGGGCTGCCTTAATACATGATTCCAAACATTGTTGTGCCAATAAACAACCTGTGTCGCAAAGACCCTCAATCAAACCTACTCGTGCCAAAATATATGCCTCGCGAGCATTCCTGACTGCGAGCAAAAAAGCAAATATTTTTGTGTCCGGCCCATTCTTCAGTGGTTTTTCCATAACCGCCCCTTTTCTTTTCTAAATCATTGCTGGTATTACTTGAGCAATTCTTGGTCAACCGATGGTCAACCGGACCGGGAAATAACGCGGCTAGGATTTATACGTCAATTCGATTGCGAGGCTGCTACGATATCTGCTATGAATTTCCTATTTAACCAGAAGCATTTCCTCACATACCTCTTCCCGTCTGGAGCGATGTCTGTGTCTGCCGCATTACGTGCATGTGGTCGGACATGACAGACCGGGCTCTCGGATTCACGGGGTAAATCATCTATTCTTCCCGCCTTGATCATCTTCACTGTTTTCTCCCAGACCTTTTTTACCTCGCCCTCAAGGGCGTCTGTCGGCATTGTCCAAAACAATACTTTTTTCAGGACCAATCGACCCGACTCATTCCTCTGGAAGACGACGAAAAAGAACCGCTGCTGAAATAAGCGTCTTAAATCTGAGTCATCCCAAGTCTGCGCGATGAGATCATTGTAGCGAAATGCGGGGAAAGACATGGATTCCTTTGGTGCCCCATGCCGCTCTAACCTGATGGTTTTCATCAGTACTCCTGCCTTTTCGAACTCTTCGATCTTCTTCTTCCGAACACCCAAAATAGCTCTCGTGAGGACTGCGATGTAATTTTTTGCGCTCGGATCAAGGATCAACTGCAATTCCGCGTTGATCTCATCAGTGGTCATCCCGATGAATGTCTTGAATCGTCTGGCGATATATTCCTCGAAGGTCTCGCCGCCCCTATAGGCATTAGAGGCCTTAACGGCTGGCTCCAGCTCTTTCCGTGCGAGCCTCGGGGCCAGTAGCCGTTCCAATATCGTTGTCACGTATGGCTGCTTGAGGGTCAGCGATCGCTGTTTGGCGTCAGGCCCACGAGGTTGTTTTCTCAACTTCGAGCCCTTCTGACCAGAGGTGGCGGCACCAAGATACAAGGTATCACCTTCTGATATCTCGTGTGCCCTTCCACCCCTCACCTTCTCGACGATCAGATTCCAATCATCCCGTATGATCTTCAGGTCGCCGTCGGGATAATCCCAGAGATGTGCGAGCCTGATGAGCGCATCACGATAATCAAAACCTGTCGGTCGGGAACCCCTGCGGTCTCGCAGGTAAGCGACCAGCAGGAGAAGGGCGTTCTTCTTCAAGAACGAGCTCGTCTCCCATTCTTCAGTGGCCATTTGCTCATAGTCTATGCTGCCCAACTTGATCCGCTCCCCCGCGACCAGTTTGTTGTTCTTTCGCTGGTCGATGGGAAAGGACTTCAGCTCCACCCCTGCTTCGGTGAAGTCCGGCGCTGAAATGTTTCCTGGCGATATCTTGAAGTAATATTCTTCAAGGTCCTGACCAAAACCACCCTTCCCGGCACGTTTCGTGTCAGGAAGGTCAACGGCAATCTTTTCCCTGAGGCTATGCCCGAGAAGTTCTTGCGCGTAAGCTTCTATTGATTTTGGATCGGTTTGATCGTAATTCATATGTCTGATACGATTATGACGGATGTGGATAAGTTCGTCCAATGGCGAAGTTGATCTTCTGTCGATGACCGTCTATAATGATATGGCTATGTTCACCAGTAATACTCTCTTATGATCAAGGGCAAGAAAAGCAACAAGATCCTCCGCGCAGCAGAATTATTCGCTGGTGTCGGCGGTTTCCGCATCGGACTCGACCGAGCGTCGTCCAGGAACAAACGGTTCGAGACTGTCTGGGCCAACCAGTGGGAGCCGTCGTCAGGCAAGATACAGCACGCGGCCTGGGTTTACGAACAAGCGTTCTTCAGGTCGCGAGACAAGACGGAGGCCGAGATGAAGAAAGGATTCTCTAACATCGACATCAACAAGGTCGTGAACAGCGATGTGAGCATCGCCGACGACATTCCCCCGTTCGACCTGTTGACCGGCGGCTTTCCCTGCCAAGACTATTCGGTGGCTCGTCCACTCAGCCAGGCCGCCGGACTCAAGGGCAAAAAAGGTGTCCTCTGGTGGAGCATCTATGAAATCCTGCGGCACAGGATAGACTCTTCGAAGGAAGGGCCTGTCCCCTACCTGTTCCTGGAGAATGTCGACCGTCTCCTGAAATCTCCGGCATCGAATCGGGGGCGCGATTTCGCCATCATGCTTTCGACATTGTCCGAACTCGGCTATGTGGTCGAGTGGCGTGTGATAAACGCTGGAGAGTACGGCCTGCCCCAACGCCGTCGTCGCACTTACATAGTCGGCTACCACAAGACGACCAGGTTGGCCCAGGAGGCCAGAGCGGCCAAAAATCATCTTGAGTGGGTGCTGCGGAGCGGTGTCGTCGCCAAAGCCTTCCCGGTGGAGAAGACGTTCGTGCGCGGCGGATTCTTTGGCCTGTCGACCAGACCAGAGGACATCACGAAGCGCTTCGTCCCGCTGGACCCGGAGGTAGACGTGGATTTCTCCGCTCCATTCCAGAATGCCGGTCTGATGATTGAGGGACGGGTCCATACCGCCAAGACCTCGCCCGTCTTCCATGGCAAACCCCAGACCTTGGGTGACATCCTGCAACCAGAGGATACGGTTCCGAAGCAATTCTATATCCCTGCGTCAGAGGTAAAGAAATGGGAGCAGCAGAAGGCGGCGCATCGATTCGAGAGGACTCACAAGGACGGGCATAAGTATCTGTACGTCGAAGGCAGGCTCCCCTTCCCTGATCCGTTGGATAAGCCCTCGCGCACGATCATAACCAGCGAAGGAGGCCGGTCATCATCGCGGTTCAAACATGTCATCGGCGTGCGACAGCGCCCTGGATATCCCAAGGGCCGCACTATCGACGGACAGACTTACCTGTACAGACGACTTACGCCGATAGAATTAGAGAGACTCTGCATGTTCGAAGATGACCACACCAGACTGATGTTCAATCCTCTCAAACAGGAGATCTCTGAGGTGCCGGATACGAAAAGAGCGTTCTTCATGGGGAACGCCCTCGTGGTCGGAGTCATCACCAAGATAGGCCGGGAACTACTTAAACGAGTCTGAACTGTCGCGCAGCAGATCCAAGACCCTGAGCACCGCCCGCTCGGGGTCTTTTTTGATGTCATGCTCCCAAATTCTCAGCACCCGCCATCCGTGGCGTCGCAGACCGGCCGTGTGACGCCGATCCCGTGCCCGATTCCGCTCGATCTTATCTCTCCAGAACTTCAGCCGAATCTTATGTTTCCATGCCGGGTAACGATACCCGTGCCAAAAATCTCCGTCGATGAATACTGCTATTTTATTTTTCGGCAAGGCGATGTCCGGAACCCCGAAAGCGGTGTGATAATGCCGCCGGAACCTGATACCGACTGCTGATAGTGCGCGAAACATGACCAGTTCCAACGAGGTATTTTTACCTCGAATCTTTGACATGATGATGCTCCGGACCTCTTTTGAAAACCTGTCTGGCATCGGAGTAATGGTTCGAGACTAGGGCTCGAACCCATGAATCCTTAATTCTTGATCTGACCTATCGTCAGCGGAAACTTCGTCCGTCAGCACTCGTCAGTGTCAGTCAGTCTAAGTCAGAAGTGTACAATTCTTGGGCAACCCGTGGGCAACCGAATATATTGACTAATTTAATATTCATTGATATCATTTAGTCGTGCTCCGCAAGGGGTGCCCTGCCTGTGGATACAGGTCCGATGTCAAGACCCTCCCCGCCTAACGGCGCGTTGGGTCTTTTGATAATAGTTATATATTTTTTGATTCTTTGAGCGTTGATTGTAATATCGGCTTTGCGTTTGAATTCGATTCTAGTACTACTGCCGTGAATAAGAATCACGTTCTTTTTAGCTCGCTTCTTTACGTGTTCGAGCAGCCCGCCGAAGTCATTATCGCTAGAAAATAAGCATAGAGTATCGAACTTGTCGGCCATCCTTGTAACATCGAGACAAAGTTCGACATCGAAATTGCATTTTTGAATCACGATAAATCTATGTCCTTGATCATCGACTTCCGTCGTTCGTGATGTGGCTTTATCATCAGTTTGAATGTAATGGCGTATCAGCTGGATGGGTTTTGTTATTGTCGACGAAAACTGATTCCTTGCCTTTTTAATGAGGTGGAGCGACGACGGCCTACTTTCGTCCAGGCCGTAATAGAATAAACTTCGGGTCGAAAACCGATTTACGAATTCGCCCAGTCGATTGATGCTTACGACAATTTTTTCTTCCTCTCGTAAAGCTGCACCGGAATCATCGCGCCTATCTTTTTCGTACCAATAATTTACATTACCAAAATCAATGTACGTATAAATTCGACCCAGTTGGGTTAAATCAATGCGCAAGTCGTCTAAAATAATTTTAGTTTTTGCTTCATCAAGATTCATAACATCGGGCCCGACTTTTGGCTGATATGCTCGCTGCACCTAAATTCACCAAGTAATTTTAGATATTCCGACTGGCGACTAGTTTCTACCCACCCATCGGTTAATTTTCCGATGCGTTGCTCGCCGGCAATTACGCTGCACGGTGAGCAATAGAAAGCTTCGGGTGTTGCAACAAATAACCAGGAGGGGTTCCAGCGATCGAGCAATTTGGATGCATGCGCGACTATTTGCTCAATATCAAATCGAGTCTGATATTTTACCTCGACAAGATACACTTCCTTTTTGTTACTCGAAATGAGGACAAAATCTGGGGCGTCCGAAATATTGTTTATTACTTGTTCAATCTCCACAAAATGCCGATACTGCGCCAACGTGGGCAGGGTGTGTTCGTACCCAAAAGGAATCACGGTATACCGGCCTTCCTTACGAATCATTTGCTCGAACAACACCTCGGCTATGCGACCCCGAATTAATTTGCGGGCGTAGGATATTTCGTCTGAAAATTTTTCGTCCATAAATAGCTGTCAGCGCCCCTACATCGCTGGAGGCTCAATTTGTTTGGTCTCTGGCGTTTCAGCGGTATTTAGCGCATGAATCTTTTTGTAGTCAATCTGCAATTGCCCGCCCTGCTCTGTGGCATATGACGGTGGGTTTAGCGACAGGTGAAATTCGGCTCCGTCACCAAGTATTGCTACGAGGTCTTTGGTGGCGATAACAAGCTGAGTGTGCAGCTCGGCGTTTGCTCTCCCGTTTAGTTCCTTGATATCATTGATGATATTTTTAATGCGTTCTTTAAGTTCGAGATCTAACAGATTATCGATATATTTAATCAGCCCTTTTTCAGTGAATTCTTTTTCTTTTTCAAGTGCTGCCAGACTGGCCTTATAATTTAACTCCGCACTTTTTGATTCATAATACGCCTTCTTTGTCTCCAAATACTTTATTGCGCCATCCAAACAGCCAAGAAAGTACTGATAAGTTAAAGTACCGGCTGCTAATATTGCGTACCAATTGGTTCCTCGGTCAAAACCCGCAAATGTAAATTCGCCGTCGACGTTAAATTTTTTGAGAGTAGCGCCCAATTTAGTATTAAACGCGGTCAACTCGTCTAAGTTTGCTGTAGTTTTTGGTAAAAGTACGTTGATGATTTGCGCCGCTTGATCTTCAACAGCATCCGTAAGCATCGCATAAAATAGCGGGGCCGTTTTATTGAGCTGATCGACGTAGGATTTAAGGAACGAGAATTCGTCTTGCGGCAACAAAACTGGATTAGCGGCGGTTTTGTGAGCTTCAAGAACCTTCGCCACTGATTCACTTGGCAACTTATTCCATGACATTGATATAAACTTTTCGAGCGCAGTTGATATCTCAACAAAATTTTCTACTTCAGAGGCTTGTCCGCCATATACGGCACGTGATTTGAGAGTAATCACGCCGACATCACTAACTACCTCTTTGATAATTTTTCGTAGTTCTCCTAATCGCATACAAGTTGCATTTATTTAATATTTTATGTAAGTTTAGCGCCATGAAGCTCATAATTCAAGAGCTAGAGCGCCGCTTTGACGCGATTAAATTCAAACCGCGCGATTTTGAATTTTGATGGACTGAACGACTCCCCTCGCTCCGACTCGGGCCGGGGTTGGCGCGAGTCAATGAGCGCCAACGGGCGACATGGGTCGCCCGGGGTCAGCCGAGGCCTTCATTACTTTGCCGAGGCTGACTGCGCACCGCCCCGCAATGTTGCGGGGCTCTCGCGTCCTTCTCGCCCCAGTTCCGCAGCTAAACAAAATTCGCCACGCCTCCTATTTCCGAGCCTCAACCTTCAGACTCTCCAACGGAATACCCTGATATTGCCGCTTACTGATGTCCTTGTCCTCGGATAAGATCTTCACTTTGAAACCTGCGCGAGCAATCTTCTTCAGATATTCGTCCCGGAGGACGGCCCCGCCGACGCAGCCCGCGATCAATTCTTCGTCCCCCCTCTGCTCAGCGGTCAAGTCCTCCAGAAGCACGATATCTGACAAATACATCCGGCCGCCGTCTTTCAGCACCCGCCAGGCCTCTTCAAACACTTTTGACTTGTCCGGGGCCAGATTGATGACGCAGTTGCTGATGATGACGTCGACCGAGCCGCTATCGACGGGTAGGTCCTCGATGTCGCCCAGCCTGAATTCGACGTTTTTGTAACCTTGCCTGTCGGCATTCATCCTGGCCTTGTCGATCATCTCCTGGGTCATGTCGACGCCTATGACCCGGCCGGTCCGGCCGACCTTCCTGGCGGCCAAAAAACAGTCGAAGCCGGCACCTGACCCAAGATCCAGAACAGTGTCGCCTTCCTTGATCTCGGCCATCCCCGTCGGGTTGCCGCAGCCCAGACCCAGATTGGACCCCGCCGCCGATCTGATCTCCGCAGCCGAATAACCGATGCTTTCGGCTATCCGTTCGTTTTCCCCGTCACCGCCACAACTACAGCTGCAACAACAGCCTTTACCGGCGATCTTGCTGTAGTGTTTTTTTACGATCTGCTTGACTGACTTGCCTGCGGTCATGTGAGTTGGGTCAAACATTAATACGAATATGGTATCACAATGGGGTCGCTCCGTGGCAGGAATTACAGAGAAGCGGAACCAACGCTCGGCGAACTGTCGATTCTACTCAAAAGCCAGCCAAGAAATTGGCTGGCTTTTGACTCTGAACGCATGTTGATCTCCATATATGTTCACTAAAACCGCAGACGAGCTGCGGTTTTTACATGGCTCCGAGGCTGGGGCTCCTCTTCCCCCGCCGCTCGGGTCTTGGGGCCCCTCGACCTCGGCAAAATATTGAAAGCCTCGGTCGAGCCGCGGTCGCCGTTGCGACCGTTCGCTGCTTCGCTGGCTTGCGGCTCACCCCAAGCCTCGTGGCTCCTCCAGAGCCCGGGTCATCCGGCGAGTGCCATTCAAGGCACTCGCCGGATGTACCCTTCTCGCCCCAGCCTCGGTACAATAAAGAAGAGGCGGTGCCGTATGGGCACCGCCTCTTCTTATGGCTCCGAGGCTGGGGCTCGAACCCAGAACAAATGGATTAACAGTCCATTGCTCTACCATTGAGCTACCTCGGAATAATGATTTCCAATGAACGCTTTAACAAATTCGCGGCCGCATCCTGACTTCAACCATTTTTCCCGTTTTCTCGCTGTTGGCCGATCTGGTGTTTCCTCGCTATAGACCATGACATATGGCCTATGGTTCTTAGTCCACCTGACGTATCCGGAATTATGTTCCTTGAGACGCCGTGCGAGATCAGAAGTTAAACCAATATATAACGTCCGATCAACCAGACTCCGTAAGACATAAACCTTGTATTCCATAAGCAGTCCATTGCTCCCTGCCTACCGGCAGGCAGGTACCATTGAGCTACCTCGGAATATAAACGTATTCCTTGACGGGAATAAGGCTGGCCAAAGAACTGACCGAAATAGTTTAGCACAAGAAATAAATTTGGCAACACCGGGAGCTGAAAGATCCATTAAAAAGAGAGTGCGGGAGCCACGTCGTTCGCGAACGACGTGGCGGAGTGTGGGAGAGGCTGGATTCCCGCTGGAGTGAAACCCCGCACTTGCTGCGGGGCGGGAATGACAATAAAAAGAGGGTGGATTATAAAACCACGAGCTGATCCCCCTTCGCTAAAGCTTCGGGGGACAAGTCGGAGGATTCGCGAATTATAAAACCCCGAGCTGGCGCTCGGGGTTACATATTGGAGGCGAAGAAGCCGGCCTCATGATCCGATCTCGATCTCAGATGATCCCCGCGGTCATCGCCACGGTGAAATTGCACAACGCGTGAACGAAAACGCAGGAAAAATACGCTGCGAACTGATTCTGGCTGTTCCGGAGATAAAGACCGCCCAGGATCATGCCGCCGACACCCTGGATAAGCATGCCCTGCGGCACGGCTTGAGCCAAACCGAAGAGGACGCCGCAGACAATGATCACGACCACACCTGCCGCTTCCGGCCGCTTGTTCCGGACGATCTCCAGAGGCAGCATCCGGAAAAGCGCCTCCTCGACGATCGGCGCGCAGAACAGGACGAAGAAGAGGACCAGTGATGGGCGTCCGACTAGGAAATCGTCGCCGCAGAATCTGACGAGCAGCCAGAAGCTCGCCGAAAAATACGGCAAGGAGTACGGCAACAGCGACTGGCCGGCCACGGCTCCCAAAAGACAGAACACCACCATGACCCAGATCCAGTTGGCGCCGTAAGCGGCCAAAAGATCAAGCGCCATCCGGCGCCAAGACAACACCTGTCTGCTTCCGTCCATCACAGACCTCCATTCGGCGCTAAGCCGACGATCTGAACCGTTTGAATGAGCTGAACGAAAATTAACAAGCAAGACGCGGGAAGTCAACTGGGCGAGATAGATGAGAGAAACGAAGTCATGGAGTGCGGGAGAGACGGAGTCACGTCGTTCGCGAACGACGTGGCGGAGAGTGCAGGAGTGCGGGAGTGCGGGAGTAAAGAGGATGGATTATAAAACCCCTGGCTCAATCCCCCTCCGCTGAAGCTGCGGGGGATTCACGAGTCATAAAACCCCGAGCTGACGCTCGGGGTAAAATTAAGGTGGCGAAAAAAAATCGGGCCTGCCAGCTGAGTGGCAAAACCCGATCAAGATGCTGCTGGACGATCATCCGCCCATCGCGACGATGGTGAAGTTGTACAGCGCATGAACGATCACGCAAGAAATATAGGCGGCTTTCTGCGACGTGTTGTTCTTCACGTAGAGCCAGCCGAGCATGAGGCCGACGAAGCCCTGGATGAAGACGTTCAACGGCGAGCCGTGCGCCCAGCCGAAGATGATGCCGCAGATGACGATGACGACCGCGCGCACCCGCTCAGGATGCTGGCCGATGACGAAGGTCAGCGGCAGCATCCGGAAGATAGCTTCCTCGATCACGGGAGCGAAGACGAGCGTCATGAAGAGGCTCAGACCCACGCTGGCCTTGATCGCGGTAGCCATATCCGGGAAGTGGTCGATCCAGGCGCCGAAAACGGACAGTACCGGCAGTTCGGAACTGATGACGGCTTTCGGCAGCAAAGCCTGAAGGATATTCGAGACAATGACCACCCAAACCCAGGACAGCCCGTAGGCAGTCAGGATGTTGCGCACATGGCGCAACCCAAAAGTCCTATTTTCCATGACAGCCTCCCTTGTTTCTTGACGGATATCAAAGACCGCTATTGTTACCATAGCGGTCTATGAAATTGGCGTCAAATACGCTCCGGGCCGCCGGCGGCCAAGCCAGAATAGAGGCTCAACCCAGCGACGGATCAATAATCGCGGAGTTTGGAGATGCCCTGGTGATGCTGGATCTTTTCGAGCGCCTTAGCCTCGATCTGGCGGATGCGCTCGCGGGTGACGTCGAACTCCTGGCCGACCTCTTCGAGCGTGTGGCTGACCCCGTCCGTGAGTCCGAACCGCATCTCGAGGATCTTCTGTTCGCGCGGGCTCAGGTCCTTGATGACGTTCCTCACGTAATCGCGCAGGAGCTGGAGCGCGGCGGCGCGGTCCGGAGCGATGTTCTTCACGTCCTCCACGAAATCCACGAGCGTCGAATCCTCGTCATCCTCGCCGACCGAGGTCTCCAAGGAAACCGTGTCCTGCGAGATCTGGATGATATGGCGGACCTTCTCGACGTCCTCGCCCATCTCGGCGGCAATCTCCTCCGGCAGCGGTTCGCGGCCGAGGTCTTGGATGAGCTGGCGCTCGATCTGTTGGAAGCGGTTGATGGTCTCGACCATGTGAACCGGGATGCGGATGGTGCGCGACTGATCGGCTAAGGCGCGGGTGATGGCCTGGCGGATCCACCAGGTGGCGTAGGTCGAGAACTTGAAGCCTTTGCGGTATTCGAATTTCTTCACGGCGCGGAAGAGGCCGATGTTCCCCTCCTGGATGAGGTCGAGGAGTGACAGCGACTTACCGACGAATTTCTTGGCGATGGAGACGACGAGGCGCAGGTTGGCTTCGATCAGGCGCTTCTCGGCCTCGCGGTCGTTGCGCTCCTTGCGTTTGGCGAGCGCGATCTCCTCTTCGCTCGTGAGCAGCGGGATCTTGCCGATCTCGCGCAGATACATCTGGATCGAGTCCGTGGAGATGTCCGTGAGATCGAACCGCTTCTTTTCCTTGGTGGAACGGATCTGATTGAGCAGATTTTCCTGCTCTTCGCGGCGGCCCAGGAGACCCTCTTTCATCTCCACGAGCTTCATGCCGATGGCGTCGACCCGGTCGAGGAAGTCGATATAAAGCGGCAGATACTCCTCCAGGTCGGCGAACGTATGCAAAAGTTCGGTCTCAGTGATGAAACCGCGCGAGCGGCCCTTGGCCAAGAGCGCGTCGACGACTTCCGGCGGCGGCGGCAGGGCTTTGGCGCGCTTGATCGGCACCATCGGCGCCGGTTTCTTGCCGGAACCTTTGGCGGGCTTGGCGCCTTTTTTCGGAGCGATCTTCTTGGCCGGCCGTTTGGCCGGTCTCTTTACGATCTTCTTCAGCGGTTTCTTGGCGATCTTCTTGGGCGCGGCCTTCGCGGCCGGCTTCTTCTTCGCTTTCTTGGTCGCAGTCTTCTTGGACATAAATGGTGCGGCGAGCGCTGGCCTGACAAAAATGCCGGCCTTCCGTCTCAAAGGACGGAATGTCGCGTCTACAACATGAGTTCGCTGAGCTGCCGCTGGATATCCTGGATACTCGTGGCATCCCCGGCCTTTTCGGCGCGGGACATCGCGGCAGTAAGTTCGCGTTGGCGGCGGCCGATGTGGAGTCGTTTGATTTCTCCCATCAAAGCGGTGAGCGTGTCCCTGCGCTGGTCTTCCGGAAAATCGCCGAGCTCCTTTTCGGACAGGAGCTTCATGATAGCGATAGTTTCCGCGGTTTTTGGATCACCGTTGCCAGCGAACCGGGATAACGAGGCCGAATTTTGTGGACCGCCTGTCCGTTGCTCATTATAGAAGACGACGTATTCCGTGTAAAGCTGCCGGAGGGGCGCGGCCAGGAATTCCGGCTTGACCGCGGCGAACACGGTTTCCGCCAGATCAGGCCAATTTAAGGCTGCGCCGAAGATGGTCCGGGAGACCAGATCTTCGCGATCCTGGGGCTGCGATGGCAAGGCGACCGGCGCTGCTGGCTGAGCTCCGGCCGGCGACGGCTTGGCCAGCTTCTCGAACTCCCGGCGCAGGTCGCCTTCCGGGGTTTCCACGAGTTCCGCCAGCTCCCGCAGCCAGTGCGCGCGCTCGGCGGCCGACGGCAATTTGGCGATCTCGGCCAGGATCTCCGCGGAGGTCTTGCGCTTGGCGTAGGGATCTTCGGGTTTCAGTCTCTGCCGCGCGAGATCCAGATACCACTGCATGAACGGCGCCGCGTCGGCGATGGCCTGCTGCCACATCTTCACATCCTTGCGGATGCAGTCGTCGGGATCCTTGCCGGCCCCGGGCGGCAGACGCAGCACGCGGACCTCGAAACCGTGCGAGACCGCGAGATCGATGCTCCGCCGCGCGGCCTGCTCGCCGGCCGCGTCCATGTCGAAAGACAGCACCAGTTTGTCGGTCTTGTGTTTGAAGAGAGCCAACTGCTCCTCGGTGAAAGCCGTGCCGGAACTCGCCACGACATTCTTCACGCCGGCCTGGTGCGAAGCGATCGCGTCCATGTTGCCCTCGACGACGACCGCGAAGCCTTGCTTGCGGATCTCGGACTTCGCTTTGTCGAGCAGGAAGAGGATCCGGCTCTTGCGGTAGACGGCGGTCTCCTGGGTGTTCACGTACTTGCCTTCTTTGGGCGGGTCCTTGCCGTCGGGACCGGGCATGACGCGGCCGGTGAAACCGACATGATTGCCCTGGGCGTCAGTGATCGAGAACATCAGGCGGCCACGGAACCGGTCGAAATAACCGCCGCCGCGCTCTTTCTTGGAGACGAGCCCGGCCCGGAAGATCTCGTCGTCAGTGAATTCTTTCTTGCGCAGGAAATTCAGCAGGGCGTCCCAGGAGTCCGGCGAGTAGCCAATCAAGAAATCCTCGAGCGTCTCTTCTTTCAGTTCCCGCTTGGCGCAGTAAGCGCGCGCCCGCTCGGCCTGCGGCGAACGCATCAGCACCTCGTGGTAATAACGCGCCGCCCAGCGGTTGGCGTCATGCAGGCGCTGGCGGCCCTTGTCTTCGGACAGATCGACGTGCTTCAGGACCACGCCGGCTTTCTTGGCCAGATGCCGCAGCGCTTCCACGAAATCAACCCCGTCGATCTTCATCACGAAAGTGAAGATGTCCCCGTCCTCGCCGCAGCCGAAACAGTGCCAGCGCTGGCGGTCCGGCGTGACGTAGAACGACGGGTCCTGCTCGTGATGGAACGGACACGGCGCGCGAAAATTGACCCCGGCTTTGCGGAGCTGGATGTATTCCGAGATCAACTGGACGATGTCGATCTTGGATTTGATCTCTTCAATAACGCTGTTGTCGGACATAATTCGGCGTCAGCAGGTCAGCGATCCATTCCAGGGTCAATTTCGAGGTCCGGACGTTCTTCGTCAGATCGCCGCCGCAGATGATCATCTTCTTCGAATGATGCAGATACCAATTGGCCTCCGGTTCGACCTGCATGATCTGCTGATAGACCGGCGTCAGATCGATGCGCGACCCGGCGAAAGCACGGATGTTGTGGTAATTGCGCTCCTTGTTGACGTAGACGATCAGATCGAAGCCGCGCTGAAAGGCGAAAGCCTCGATGTCGCGGGCCGAGGTGCTCACGGCCGCCGCCGGACCGTAGATCGACTCGAATTCGATGTGAGTCTTCCAGTCGTCCTCCAGGACCGCTTCGTTCTTCTGGGCCGCGAACAACGCATCGCAGACGGTCAGTCCCAGCGACATCAGGGCTTCGTCGCTGCCGGTGAGCTGTCGATGGAACGCCAGGATGGCGTGCAGGCTGAAACTGTGATGCGGAATCTTGTGGAGCTGTCCAGTGTCGTCCAGCTTGACCCAGTCGATGAGTTTGTCGAGGCCGCGCGTTTCCAGCGCGTCTGATTTGACACCGCTCTGCCGCAGGTGTTTCAGGATCAGCGAGGCCGCGCATTCGCCGACGTCGCCCTTGTGCTCGTCGAACTCGCCGCTGCCGACGCCGACGCTGATCCTGTCGGCTGCCGCGCCATCGCTGCTGTCGCGTTCGTTCGCGGCGACATACTCGATCTTGGCGTCGCGATATTCCTCAGGCAAAAAACGCTTCAGCAGCCAGATGGCAGCCACCTCGTCGAGATGCGGACGGACGTGCGTGACGATGGTCTTCATAGTGCGGGAGTGAGGGGGGGGGTTGAGAGTGCTGGAGTGCTGGAGTGCTGGAGAGACGGAGTGGAATGTCGGAGTGTCGAAGAGGCGGAGTAATGAGAGGTGTATTCTTCGCTTCTCCCCTGCTTCTGAGTTGGCCGTATTTTACCTTAAACCGGCGCAAACATCAAAATAAACAGGCTAAAAGTTCTGGAGTGCGGGAGTCAGGGAGAGACGGAGTCAGGGAGTGCTGAAGTACTGGAGTTCTGAAGGGCGGGAATGACATGTGTTAAATGCACGCGTCAGCTAAAGCTGATGGTTTATGGGGGAATAATAAAAGGACGCGATTTCGCGCCCTTAGGGTGTTCTCAGCAGCCGATAATGGACCGCCAATCGTCCCAGCGGACCAAGCGCCGCTTGTCGGCCACGGTACGATTATAAGGAACATCGAAGATCACGTGCTCCCACACGGGCGGCAAAGCGCCGGTGATCGCGGGGTTGTCGTCGATGAGAATGTCGCCCCGCACCAACGTCTTATCGCCGGTCAGGATGATCCGGCCGACCAGATCCGGTCCCAGGTTTTGCCCGACCCACTGGAATTTCTCCGTCGCGCAGGTCGGACAGCCCGGCATCGGCGCCGTGCAGAAGAAGACCCGGTGTCCGTGCGTCAACATCTCGCGAACAGCCGCCTGGCCGCCGGCGATCGGCGGGAGTCCCAGGAAAAATCCCGGCTCGCGGATCAGCTCCTGGATCGGATCGCGGCACCAGGATGGATATTGCTTGTGCATCCCGAAGACCGTGCGCTGATCGCGAGTGATGCAGGGATACGACGGGTGGCGTTGGCGCCAGCGCTCCAGGAAACCGCCTTCGAAATCAGCCAATACGTCATCCAAGTCGATGAGGATGATCATCTCAGACCTCCGGTCCAAAAAAAAGAACCGCAGGCAACTTAACACAGCCTCCGGTCGGTGACAACTGACGGTCGGTTCACAGCCCCAGCCGTTGCGCTAATTCAGGGTAAGTATCCACGACCGGATTGGCCGACAATTCCAGAAGCCGTTCCCTGGGAAAAGTGGTAGTGATCCCAGCGGCGCGGCAGCCGGCGGCCAGGGCCGAGCGGATGCCGTTGTCCGAATCCTCGATGACCAGACAGGCGGCGGGTTCGATCTTCAGGCGCTTGGCGGCGAGCAGGTACGGTTCGGGGTGCGGCTTGCCGTGCATCACGTCCTCGGCCGTCACCACGGCGTCGAAATAATCATGGAGTCGGTAAGCATCGAAAATGGCGCGCTGGACCGGCGCGAGACTGGAGGTCGCTAGGCCGATCTTGGCGAACTTCGGACGGGCGAGCCTGATGAATTCGACGACGCCCGGCACGAGCGGCAGTCGCTCCGACGTGAGCCGGAAATAATGCACCAGCTTGCGCTCGATGAGATCGGCGATCGGGATGTCGCGGCCGGCGTATTCCGCGACGGCTTTCCTAAAAATAGCGGCGTCGGTCAGCCCTTTGAACGCGTGCCACTCCGACCGCGGCACTTCAAAACCGAAATCCAGACAGGCCAGGTGCTCGGCCTCGGCGTGCAAAGGCTCGGTGTCAGTGATGACGCCGTCGAGGTCGAAGATGAGCGCTTGGAGTTCGCGCATAACGGATCTGCGGTGGCCTAAGGAGCCGGTTCGGCCGCGGCCGCCTTTTTGATCAACAACAATCTGACCACGCCGTAGGTCCCGTCAACGTTCTTATGGCCCTCGATGCGCACATCATCATCCGCTCCGAGCCGGGTCAGGTCGCAGGCCTGGAATTCAGCCCCGAAACGACAGAGACTGTCCTCAGCGAAACAGAGCGGCGCGAATTGCAGCGGCTTGCGCAATTTTTTGTAGACCAGCGACCAGCCGGTGCCGGGTTCAGCGGCGGCCTCGTTTTTATTGTTGAGCCACCCCGTCTCGAACAGATCCGGCTCGCCGAGTTCGCAGACCGGCTTCGGAGGCAGTGGCGCGATTACGCCCGATCCCGTGGCCGCTGGCGAGACTGTGGGCGCCAGGACCTGCCGGCCGGATAACCAATAGACGACCGCGATGACCGCGAGCGCGATGGCCGCTGACGCCGCCGCCTTGATGAGAAGATTGCCGCTCTTGGTCTGGGCCATAATTTTGGTCAGGTATTCAATAGCTGTATCTTAGCTAATTTCCGGCTCTTTGAGTAGCGACAGCGGCGGCTTGGTCAGATGACGTTGATATCCTAATATATTACAAAACCGCCCTTTAGCAGGACGGTCTGTAATCTGTCAGCAAGATTAGATATCGGATCGCGTCATCCGTCCGGATGCAGCAGACTCAAACCTGACCGACAGGGAGACGACCAGGATAATGATGAAGAACACCAGGCCGTAAGCACAGGTTGACAGGCCGAGTCGTCCGAAGGCGCGAAAACCCGAGGTAAACCAGGTCGCGATCTCGCCGACAGTGAACGAACCGGCGAACATGACGCCCAGGCTGGCGATGAGAGTGTTCACCGCGACCGGCCATTTGGCCCTAACCCCGAACGCCCAGGCGTAGGCGGTCGAGACGAACATCGTGGAGAACAGGGCGAATCCGAAGTAACAGGCTGGAAAACCCAGGAAGACCGGGCAGCCTTCCCGGAACGCGCAGACGCCGCTGAAGAATCTTGTGCCGGCCAAGTAGCCGGAGAACATCGTGCCGGCCAAAGTGATGGAAAGGGCGAATTTGAGGTAACGGTTGGGGTTCATATGTGGTGTTTACAGCCGAAAGTCGGCCGAGACGTAATGCAGTTCGTCCATGATCGTGCCGGTCGCGGGCAGAATGTCGATTATGACCGCGCGGTTGCCGAAGAAGTTGTCGAGCGTATCGCCGACTTTGGTGAACAGTTTTTCACTAATCATCATCTCGGCCTCGCGGCTGCCGACGGCGACCGGTTGATAGGATTGTCCGCCGAGTTTCAGCGGCGCAAAGCTGTCAAAGCCGATCCGGTCAGCGAAGCTGTCGGGCAGGGTGCCGGCAGCGATCGGGTAGAAGACCTTGAGTTGGTTGCCGGCGACCGCGAAGCGGAGGTCCGCGACGGCGGTCAGCCGGGCGTAGGTCGCGGCATTCAGCAGATGGAACCTGTCGAGCAGAGTATCCGTCGGTTCCAGGATGCCAGCGACAGTGATCTGCGGCAGACCGAAGAAGTTCTTGACGACGTCGCCGGGTTTGGCGAACAGTTTTTCGGCAATCATCATCGCCGCCTCATCGGAGCCGATCAGCATCTCGTTGTCATTGAGAGCCGCGATACCTTGTTTGGCTTTGATGACCACCGGGTCCACGGAGTCGATACCGACGAATAATTTCGGGCTGCCTTCAGAGAAACCGATTTTGGCTTTTTGTCTGGCCAGGTAGCTGATGACCGGCACAGCAGCTTTTAGAGTCGTTTCCGCCTTTGAGTCGACGTTCATGCCGACCGATACAGTGGTCTTGTCCTGGACCGCAGCCACCGCCGGCATCTTGGCCGGCGCCTCGCCCATCGCCGAACTGAACTGCGCGAACTTCAGGAACAGGAAGCCGAACACCAGCACCATGACTGCCGGAGCGGCCAAGGACAACCAGTTGCGCCGCCGCGGCCTGAAAGTCTTGAGCAGCAATGAATTGGAGACGACCGAGACCGAACTTAGGGCCATGGCCAGGCCCGCCAGTTCAGGTTTAAGGATCAGTCCGAGCGCGACGAAGACTCGCGCCGCGATCGGGATGCCGACGACGTTGTAGAACAGGGCAAAGAACATGTTCTGCCGGATCTTGCCCATGGTCTCCCGCGACAGCTCGATGGCCGTCACCACGTCGTTCAGATCGTTCTTCATGATGACGATACCGCCGGTCTCCATGGCGACGTCCGTGCCGCCGCCCATGGCGATGCCGAGGTCGGCCTGGGCCAGCGCCGGCGCGTCGTTTATGCCGTCGCCGACCATGGCGACCTTCTTGCCAGCCTCCTGTAGACGTTTCACTTCGCGCGCCTTATCCTCGGGCAGGACCTCCGCGAGCACCGAGGTGATGCCGACCTGCGAGGCGATGAACCGAGCCGTCCGCTCGTTGTCGCCGGTGATCATCCAGGTCTCGATGCCCATCTTCTGGAGCTTCTCCACGGCTGCATGCGAGGTCTCTTTCACCTTGTCGGCCACGGCCAAAGCCCCGACGACCCCCTTGACGTCGGCGAGCAGCATGACCGTCTTGCCCTGGTCCTCCAGTCTGGCGATCTTGCGCTCGTACAGCGCGATGTCATGTCCGACGATCTCCGTCATCAGCTTGCGGTTGCCGAACCAGTAAGCAACGCCGGCGACCTTGGCCGTGACGCCGTGTCCGGGGATCGCTTTAAAATCACCCGCTTCTTCCGTTCCGTAAGCCTCCTCTTCGGCGTAGTTGCAGATGGCTTCGGCGAGCGGGTGTTCGGACAGCTTCTCGATGCTGGCCGCGATGCACACGACCTCGTCCGCCGGCAGACCTCCGAACGTCAGCACTTCGGTGACCTCGGGTTTGCCCTTGGTCAGCGTGCCGGTCTTATCGAAGATGACGGCCTTGATCTTGCAGGCCGCCTCGAGCGGTTCGCCGCCCTTGATGAGAATGCCATGTTCCGCTCCCTTGCCGGTGCCGACCATGATGGCCGTAGGCGTGGCGAGTCCCAAAGCGCAGGGACAGGCGATGACGAGCACCGCCGTGAACGCCATGAGCGCGAAGGACAGGCTGGCGCCCAGGAGCAGCCAGACCCCGAAGGTGACCGCGGCGATCACCAGCACGATGGGAACGAACCGGGCTGAGATGCGGTCGGCGAAGGCCTGGATCGGGGCCTTGGAGCCCTGGGCCTGTTCGATGAGCTGGATGATCTGCGCCAGAGCCGTTTCGGAACCGACGCGCGTGGCGCGGAACTCGAAACTGCCGTTCTTGTTGATCGTGGCGCCGATGACCTTGTCGCCGGCGCCCTTATCCACCGGCAAGCTCTCGCCGGTGATCATCGATTCGTCGACGGCCGAGGAACCGGAGACGATCTCGCCGTCCACCGGCACCTTCTCGCCGGGACGGACGATGACGATGTCGCCCTTCACGACCTGATCGGTCGGGATGTCGACCATCGAGCTGCCGCGCTTGACTCGCGCCGTCTTGGCCTGCAGCCCCATGAGCCTTTTCAGCGCCTCCGAGGTCTTGCTCTTGGTGCGCGTCTCGAGCCATTTGCCCAGCATGACGAAGGTGATGAGGAACGCCGACGTCTCGAAGTAGAGTTCCGGTATCTTCGCGCCGCCGAGGCCGATCAGGCTGTTGTTGGCTAGGGCGTAGAGGACGAAGTTGACGACGCTGTAGACGAAGGCTGTCGTCGTGCCGATGGCGATGAGGCTGTCCATGTTGAATGTCCTCATCTTCAGGCTGGACCACATGCCGCGGTAGAAGCCTGCACCGATGACGAACTGGACCGGCGCCGCGAGGACGAACGATACGAGCCCGGCCCATGGCCACAGGAGGGCGCGTCCGGGCACCCAAGCAAAGAAGTCGAAGAGCATGAACCAGAGCATCGGCAGGCTCAAGACCAGGCCAACCAGGAACCGGTTGCGGTAAGAGGCGGTTTCGGCCGCTCGCCGGCGGCGTTCTTCTTCGGGATCGGTCTTGTCAGCAACCTGGGCGCGGTAGCCGGTCTTCCGGATGCGCTCGACCAGGGCGTTGACGTCCGTCATCTGCCCGTCAAAGACAACGTGCGCCTTTTCGGCCGCGAAGTTGACGTAGGCTTCCTTGACCCCCTTTTCATTCCGTAAGCTCCGTTCGATGAGGCCGGCGCAGGACGAGCAGTGCATCCCGCTGATCGTGAAAGTCGTCCGGCGCTCGCCCGCGGCCTCTTCCGGCCGCTGAACCGGCGCTTCTTGAAGTTCGCGGCTCTTTGAAGCCGGTTCAACGATGGTGTGGCCGGGATCGCCGTCCAAAAGCAGGCCGGAATGAAGCACCCGCGCCAGGCTTTCGACCAATTTTTCGAGTTCGGGAGCGCCTTTAGGGTATTCGATCGCGCTCTGCCGCCGCGCAGTGATCTTGCCGGAGAAATACGGGCGGCCGGCATCATCGCCGCGCACTTCGCCCTCGGCTTCGGTCACGGTCTCGTAACTGAGTTTCAATCTGGCACCCCGGCTGACTTCGTCCGCCTCCGCGCGCTGGTCCGCCGGACTTTCCGGTCGAACCGCGGCGACCGCCGGATCGGGAACAACAACCAGTGGCGCTGCGGCGACCGCTACGCCCGCAGTCATGCTCTCCGAGACGATGCCGTACCCAAGATCCTTGATAGCGGCCTTGATGGCCGTGGTCGACGTCCCCTCGTTGGCTTCGACGCGACACTCGCCAGTGGACGCGTCGACACTGACGCCGCGAACCCCGGCCAAGCCGCTCAACGCCTCGCGGATCAGGGTCTCGCAGGAGCTGCAGTGCAGGCCGCTGAGTTTGAGATCAATGGTCATATCTTTAAGCCTCGCGGACCTGATAACCCTTCTCCGCGAGTTTGGCGCGGATGTCTGCGAGGGCGACCGGCTGTCCGGCGGTGACCTTGATCAGGCCGCTGGACTCGTCGGTCAACACCTGTATGACCCCGCTCATTTTCATGAGAAGCAGGTTGATCATTTTGGAGCAGGCCGAGCATTTAATGTTGGTGACGGTGAATTGCTGTTGATACATATGGATATTAGATTCATCGAGGCCATTATTCGACATGGATCGTGGCCCGCCACATGCCCATGGCGCAGGTGACGTCGTAGTCGCCGGGTTCGGTCGGAATGAACTCGATGACCGTCGGGTCGGGATAATTTTCGCGGACGCCGATGCCGAGATCCCGATTCACGAAAGCGACCATGCAGCCGGCGGGCGGCGCGTCCGGCGTGATAGTCCACTCGACCGGCTGGCCGGCCTTGACGGTGAATTCGTTCGGGGACAGGCCGTAATTATCGCGCGCGTCGATCCGCTGCACCCCGGCGTCGGTTTTGACCGAACCGGTGACCGGAGCCTTGGGCTGTGCGCCACCGCCGCAGCCGCAGCCGCCTCCGCCGCAGGAACTGCCCGAAACGGGCGGCGGCGCCGGTGACACAGCCGTCGGACCGGCCGCCGTCGCACCGTTCGAGGCCCCGTCCGTGACATTGAAGACGCCCCGATACATGCCCATGCTGCAGGAGAACGGGATGTCGCCGGCGCTGGTCGGCGTGAATTCGATGATGTTCTCCCCCTTCCTCAGCTGCCGGGAGATCTTGAACGCCGGCATCGAGATCGAGGCCGCGCAGGATAGTTCAGTTTCCGAAGTGATGATCCACCTGACCGGCACGCCTTTCCGGACCGAAAAAACGTTGGGCGCGTAGCCGCCGGCCTTCTGGGTCATGCGCACGGTCTGGACCCCGTTCTGTTCGGTCGCGGCGGTCGCGGGTCGTTTCAGCTGCGCCGCGGCAGGATCGAAACCGGCGAGCGCCAGGCCATTGCCGAAATTGAGCACTCCGAAGATCAGCACGGCGAGACCGACGACCGCGTAGAACAACTTGGCCGCGGCCCCTTTGATGACCGAGGTCAGTCCGCCGATGCCGAGCAGGGCCGGCGCGGTACCCAGCGCGAATAGAGCCATCACCGCGCCGCCGCGCCAGAAACTGCCGGTGCTGACGGCGTAGAGCTGCGTGGCCTGAGTGAAGCCGCAGGGCAGGAAGAAGGTCAGGGCCCCGGTGACCAGCGCCGATGAATGGCTGTACTCCTTGTTGTGGTGGTTCAGACCGAGTCGGCGGCCGATCCAGGAAGGCAGCATCGGTCCGCCCTCCTTGAGCCGTGGCGACAGGCCGGACAATTTCAGCCCCATGACGATCATGACGGCGCCGACCGCCAAAGTCAGGACCGACAGCAGGCCGTTCGAGAGCTTGAAGACGCTGCCGGCCGCCCCGAGCAGGCCGCCGAAGAAGGCGTAGCCGGACACGCGTCCCGCGTTGAAGTAGAGGTGCGGCCGGAATTTCTCCCAGGCGGTGGCTTCCGGATGACTTTCGGCGTGGCTCGCGGACAGTCCCAGGATGAGGCCGCCGACCAGAGCCATGCAGGTGGAGATGCCAGCGATAAGACCCACGACCAGAGCCATGGCCAGAGAGACGTTCTTCGTGTCGACGCTGAATCCCAGGGACCCCAGGGCGCGAACGGCGAAATAGAGTACGCCGACGATCAGGACAGCCTTGCCTATATTGCGGTAATCCTCGTGGTTGTCGGAAATCCAGGGCAACGGTCCGGAACTACCGATCTCATAACCGCTTTCCTTGACCGCCCGGATGATTTCCTCACGGCTCGGTATGTCGGCGCCATGACGGATCGATGCCTCGCCTTTCCGATAATCGACTTTGACATGATCGACCCCCTGAACTTGCCCAATCTTATCCTCGAGCAACAGTTCGCAGGAGCGACAATGCATTCCTTTAATTGGTATAACAAAATGCTTCATAGTCTCAGGTATTGAATGAGGACGAACTGAACCTGAACTATGAAGCTATTCGTTCTTGATGGTCGTGCCGGTGAGCTTCGGAGCGCGATCAAAATGAACTTTTTGGCCGGAAGGATCGGACTCGTTGCTCAAAAGCGACGCTGGCGGGGACGCGGCCGCGGCGGCAGGAGGCGGGGTGATCGTAAAGGTCCCGCCGGACCGTGACTCGACGTTCGCGTAACCGGTCATATTGTGGCCGTCGGAGTCGCCGCCCATCGGACATTCCGAAGCCGGCGGATACTGCGATCCGACCATGATTGCGCTTGCCGCATCCGGTACCATCGGAACGTCGACGGACGCGTCCGAAGCAACCGCTTCATCCGCGCATTCATCGACCGCCGGTAACGAATGATCTTCGGCGGCGAAAGCTATCGGGCCCATCGTCGGGCAGACTAAACAATTGCCGCCCAGGATGACGGCGGCCGCGACGAACTTCAGCGCTAGTCGATGACTGGAGGACACAGGATCATTTCTTGCGCCAAACGTTGCAGACGCGCAATATTTCCTTGATGAACCGGTCGCGTTCACCCTTGCTCTTCGACGCCAAGGCGACGCCGCACGTGCGAAGATGACTTTCGAGGATCAGGTTGTTGGCCTGCTGCAGGATGCCGATCACGGCGTTGTTCTGCTGGATGATGTCCATGCAATAACGATCGGCTTCCGCCATCTTAATGACGGTGTCCAGCTGGCCGCTGGCTTTTTGCAGGCCTTTTTTCACCTGACCGGCGTATGGTTCGATCATAGGTCTGATGATTAATGTTGTGGAGGATACCCCAACCTATGGTATAGGTTATCAGTTGTGCTCGGACGCGTCAACACCCATACCCCCGACCAAACGATGTCATATATTCAATCCCGGATCGAAAATTACAGAAACAATAAATGACCGTTTTAGGGCAACAACGGGCAGGATCAGCCTGGACTTCCTTTGAGTTATCCAGCATCCCTTGTCTTCCTATGAAGCCAATACCCTTTCAGGGGCCTTCAGAAGCCGGGGCCCAGACCCAAACTCAGCAGCTCCCTATTAAAATGAAGCACTGCCTGTAGGGGGAGGGATTTCTGCTCCCCCACTTTGTCCGTGATTCACATCGCGGACTGCGGTTCCTCCGGTTTCGCTCGCGTAGGATTAGAGATCGCTTGCAAAACCCCGGGCGGCCCTTGCCGCCCGTGCGACACTCGCTAGCTTGCGTCGCACCCCGGGTCATCCGCTGCGTGCCATACCAGGCACGCCGCGTCTGTACCCTTCGAATCCCTCTTATATAAAGAACCGCCTTCCGCCTGAAAGGCGGAAGGCAGTTCTTGGCGGAGGGGGAGGGATTCGAACCCTCGATACCTTGCGGTATACTCGCTTTCCAAGCGAGCGCACTCGACCACTATGCGACCCCTCCAAAGGTGCTGGTCGAGACGTCAAAAATTGTTCGTGGGGATATTATACGCTTCTCCCCTATTCTTTCAACTCGCGTGCCCGAAAAACGGCAGACAAGGCCATCAGCCGAGCTTAAGGTCCGTGCCGCAGGAACAGCACGCCGACCGCGAACAGATACAAGATATAAGTCGTAGTCAGGGCGGCGATCCAATTCTGGCTGACCGGCTGCTTCGAGCGTTGATTGGCCGAAACGAACAGCGCCAGACAACCGCCGATGAGACCAGCATCACGGACAGTCGCGTCGCTGACGCCGGCGAACAGACAGATGAGGATCAGGTAGATGGCCGCAGCCGCCGCGATGACCCGCGGCCTCCGTCCGGACAGGAAAAAGAAACCCATGGCCAACTCCAGGGAACCGATGCTGAACATGACCAGACTCGGACCAAGCAGGGTGATCGGCCAGATCCACAGATCGAACCAGGCCTGCCAGGCTCCGGGATGAACCCACTTGTCCAGGCCGAACCACAGAAAGACGCTACCGACGGCAAAACGCAATATCGTCACCAGGAAATCTTCTTTGTAGCGGCGAAACGGAAAGATGTTCATGTGCGTGAAGATGCGGCCGCGGCTTCAGGAGCCGCGATCCCGATCCGCGGCAAGACCCGTCTCAGTGCGATGACGCCGCTGACGCAGGCTGCCAGGGACAGATATTGGGCGGGTGTCAGGAACCAGAGACGCGCGTCGGACTGCGGCAGATCCCAGACGCGCAGAAAATCCAAGCCGAACCGCGTGGCGCCGTAGATCGCCAGATACCAGAACAGCCACGGCTCCGCTGATCCGGATCGCGAGCGGCTGCGCGCCAGGAAAAACAGGAAGATCCCGAGATTCAGGAGCGCCAGCAGCAACCCGTGGTCGAGGCGACCGCCGCCGGGATAAGCCACGGCCAGGAACGACGCCGAGCGGATCCCGGGATGGTCGTGGATCAGGAAGCAGCCGATCCGGCCGATCGCGCAGCCGAGCGGCAGAGCGAAAGCGATCAGATGGGCGTAAGGCAGGAACGCGACCCGGTGCCGGCGGCAGTACCACCAGCCGGCCAGGGCGCCGCCAAGGAAGCCGCCGTAGATCGACATGCCGCCCTGCCAAACGCGGACCGCCAGCAGCGGATCAGCGAACCAAGCCAACGGATCGTAAGCGAGCAGATAAAGCAGCCGCCCGCCGAGCAGTCCGCCGAGCAGCATCCAGGCGGCGAGGTCGAGCGCGAAACCGCGGTCCAATTTATAGCGACCGGCCAAACGATAGATCAGAGCCAGCGCCGCGGCGATGCCGGCGGCCACGAACAAGCCCCAGACCTGGATGGTCAGCGGGCCGACGGCAAAATTAGTTCGATCAAAATACGGGATCATTCGGGTTTCGCCCTCGCGGGATCAGATCAGGGTCAGATGGCGCCGAGCCGCCTCAAGGCCCGCCCGTACTGTTTGACGGCCTTATAGGCCAGGCCGCCGTCCAGATGATAAGTGGCTTCGTGGACGAGCTGATTGCGGATCCTGTGCGCCCACCAGACCTCTTTCAGTTCCGGATGCTTGTAGCAGACGAATTTCAGGCGCTCGCCCAGGGTCTCGCCGGGCATGGCGAGCGACTTCAGGGCCTGATCGAGCAGTTTGTCGGCCTCGATGATGGCGAGTTTGTGGCTCACTTCGCCCGGCGCCTTGAGCAGGACGACGATCTCCCGCCAGCGCCGGCGCATCGCCTCCAGATCATTGCGTTCGAAACGGTGCGAGGCGATGAAATTCCTGACCTTGCCGACGATCATCACGAACAGGAAAATACCGACCACGGCGAAAAGGATGCCCGGCAGGTAGCGCCAGACCGAAATGAAGTCGATGGTCAGGGTCATAGGATCTTAGATGCCGGCCTGCCAGCGGACCCGGACCAATTTATCGCCTTTGGACCAGATGATGCTCAGGCGGCCGCCTTTCCGGGCGCTGTCCAGCTGTTTGCCGATGGAGACCGCGAGCTGGTTCTCCGAGGTCAAGACGCGCAGTTTGCCGGCCGACTTCTCGATCTTGACGATGCGCTCTTCGGGATCGCGCGACGCGGCGCGCCGGCCGACGTTCTCGACGAGCTGGACGATCTCCGCGAGCAAAGCCTTGTCTTTGACACCCTCAATCATGACCTCGCCGGCGTAATCGCCGCGCTTCTGTCTCTTGAGTTTGCATTCGCTGCACAACATCTCGGGCAGCTTCGAAACACTGATCCCGGCCGGAGCGCGGAACTGCGAGTACCACTGCTTGTTGGAATAGACCGCCCGGCAATCCGGACAGACAGCGCTGTGGGCGCCGGCTGTTGCCGGACCATTGGAACGAAGACGCCGCCCGCCGGCGATGCCGCGGCGGCCTTTCTGAACCCTGTTCGGAGAGACTGACATAAGGTTTGGTAACGATTAATAACGAATTGATCGATCATTTGATGGCCGTGGCTGCCTCATACGCCCGCGCGGCCCGGAGCACGGTCGCCTCGTCGAAATGCCGGCCGATGATCTGCAGGCCGACGGGCAGGCCGGCCGCGGTGTTGCCGCAAGGCACGCTCACCGCCGGCAGGCCGGCGACATTGACCGAGACGGTGTAGACATCAGCCAGATACATCGACAGCGGATCGTCGGTCTTGGCGCCCAGGTCCCACGCCGGAATGGGCGAGGTCGGCGTCAGGAGACAATCAACCTCGGCGAAAACCTTCTCGAAATCGCGCAGGATCAGCTGGCGGACCTTCTGAGCGCGCAGATAGTAAGCGTCGTAATAACCCGAGGAAAGCGCGTAAGTACCGAACATGATGCGGCGCCGCACTTCCTGGCCGAAGCCCTGGCCGCGAGTGGCACGATAGGTCTCTTCGAGCGTCGGGCCGGCCGCGCGCAGCCCGTAGCGCATGCCGTCAAAGCGGGCCAGATTGGCGCTGACTTCGCAGGGCATGAGGATGTAATAGACCGCGAGCGCGTAATCCGCGTGCGGCAGGCTGACCTCGCGGATCTCTGCGCCGCGTTCTTTGAGGACCTCGATGGCTTTTCTCACGGCGCTTTCGACCTCCGGATCCATGCCCGAGACGAAATATTCTTTGGGCAGTCCGATCTTCAGGCCTTTGACGTCGGCGGTGATCTCCGGCGGCAATAACGCCTCCGGCTTCAGGACGACGCTGGTCGAGTCATGCGGATCGCGGCCTTCGATGGCCGCGAGCAGCAGCGCGGCATCGGCAACAGTGTTGGCGAACGGACCGATCTGATCAAGACTGGAAGCCATGGCCATGAGGCCATAACGGGAAACGCGGCCATAGGTCGGCTTCAGGCCGACGACGCCGCACATCGCCGCCGGTTGGCGGATCGAACCGCCGGTGTCCGAACCCAGCGCCAGCAGCGCCGAGCCTTCGGCCACGGCCGCCGCCGAACCGCCGGAGGAACCGCCCGGGATCTTGCCCAGAGCCCGCGGATTCCGCGTGGGTCCGAAATGCGACGACTCGGTCGACGAACCCATGGCGAACTCGTCCATGTTGGTCTTGCCGATGATGACCGCGCCCGCGGCTTTGAGCTTTCCGATGACCGTGGCGTCATAAGCGGCCGCATAGTCTTTCAGGATCGCCGAACCGGCCGTGGCCCGCTGGCCGGCCACGAGAATATTGTCCTTGATCGCGACCGGGATGCCGTCGAGTCCGGAGAGCGGCGCGCCCTGGGCGAAACGTTTGTCCGACTCAGCCGCCGCGGCCAGCGCGTCTTCGGAGCACAGCGTGATGTAGGCGTTGGTGGTCTTTTGCCCGGCCTCGGCGATCTCAAGACAAGCCCGCACCGCCTCGGTGCTGCTGATCTTGCGTTCTTTCAACCGCGCGGCCAGATCGGCGGCGGAACTCAATTCCGGTCTCTTCATATTTGCTGCTGATCAAAAACAGCTTGGACCTTGAGCAGATCGCCTTCGCGTTCGGGAAATGCTTCGATCAGCCGGCGGCGGACGGCTTCGTCCGCAACCGCCAACTCGTCGGGCCGCAGCACGTTCACGACCGGAACGACATGCGCCAAAGGCTCGACCCCGGCGATATCGGCCCGGGCCAGCACTTCGACATATTCCAAAATATCCGAAAGCTGGCGGCTGAAACGCTCCGCTTCCTGGCCGCCGAGCTGGAGCCGGGCGAGTTTCGCGATATGTTCGACCTGGACGGCCGTGAGCTTCATAAGACAAGCGCGCTAACTGATCCTGGTTCTATTTAAAATAGCTGAAAATTCATCTTCGTTCAACCTCGGGACGCCTAATTTCTCGGCCTGGGCGGCTTTGGAGCCGGGATCAGCTCCGACGACGACATACGTGGTCTTCTTGCTGACCGACCCGGAGACGGTCGCGCCGAGCTCGCGGAGCCGCCGCTGGGCCTCGTCGCGGCTCAGGGAATTCAAAGTGCCGGTGAGCACGAACGTCTGTCCGGCGAGTTGGCCGGCCGCTGATTTCGCCCGCTCCACGGTCACGGCCAGGAGCAGTTTCGCGATCAGATCGCGGTTCGCCCGATCGGACAGGAACTCGCGGATGCTCGCCGCGACCACCGGACCGATGTTCGGGATCGCGGCCAGTTCAGCTTCCGGAGCCGCGAGGAAACGATCGAACGTCTTCAGCTGTTGCGCCAGGTCTCGGGCGGTCTCCTCGCCGACATGGCGGATCCCGAGCGCGTAGATGAACCGGTCGAGCGGCAGCCGCCGGCGCGACGCGATGGCGGCGACCAGTTTGCCAGCTGACACCTCGGCGAAATGTTCGAGTCCGGCGAGATCAGCGGCGCGCAACGCGTAAAGATCGGCGGCATCGCGGATCAGTCCTTCCTCGAGCAGGCGCTCGACGATCTTCCAGCCCAGCCCGGGAATATCCGCGGCTTTCTTGGAAGCGAAATGCGCGAGGCGGCGGAGATTCTGGGCGAAACAATCGCGGCTGGTGCAATAATACGCGACCTCGCCCTCGCGCCGTTCGACGCGGGAGCCGCAGATCGGACAACGGTCCGGCAAGCGGAACTTCTTTTCCTTGCCGGTGCGCAGCTCCGTGATGACCTTGATGATGCGCGGGATGATATCGCCGGCCTTCTCGAGTACGACCGTGTCGCCGATCCTGATCCCGAGCCGGTCGATCTCGTCCTGATTGTGCAGCGTCGCGTGCGTGACCGTGGTCCCGGCCACCCGCACCGGGCGCATCACGGCGACCGGAGTCAGGGCGCCGGTCCGTCCGACCTGGACCCGAATATCCTCGACGACGGTCGTGACCTGCTCGGCCGGAAATTTGAAAGCGGCGATGCCGCGCGGCGCCTTGCCGATGACTCCGAGGTCGCGGAAAACATCATCCCGGTTCACGACCACGACGATGCCATCGGTCCAGTAAGGCAGCCGGTCGCGCTGGCGATAGATCTTCTCATGGAAATCGCGGATCTCGGCCAGGGACCGGGCCAGGAAGCACAGCGGATTGGTCTTGACGCCGAGGAGCCGCATCAGCTCGTGGGCCTGCTCATGGGTCGTCGTCCCCAGGTCTCCGAGCAGCGCATAGCCGAAGAAATCCAGGCGCCGCGACGCGGTCACGCCGGGGTCGAGCTGGCGCAGGCTGCCGGCGGCGGCGTTGCGGGGGTTGGCGAAAACTGGTTCGCCGGCCTTTTCCTGGATCAGATTCAGATCGGCGAGCACTGCCTTGGTCATGAACGCCTCGCCGCGCACCTCGATCCGTCCCATCGGTCCAGCGGCCAGACCGTGCAATCGCCGCTCATCAACCTCGCCGCGGAAACGGCTGATGAAGGCGTCGATCTCCCCCGCCGTCGGCCGGCGCAGGACGAGCGGCACAGCCTCGATGGTCTTCAGATTCGCCAGGATATCTTCGCCGACCCGACCGTCGCCGCGCGTGGCTCCGGACGCCAAAGCCCCGTTCTCGTAGACCAGCGAGACCGCCAGGCCGTCCATCTTGATCTCGGTATAGAAACGGTCGAGCGGGTCGGCCGTCAGTTTGGCCAACCGCCCGCGCCAAGCCTCGAGCTCCTCGAAAGCGAAGACATCCTCGATCGACAGCATCGGCGTCTCGTGGATGATCTTGCGGAATCGGGCCAAGGCTTTGCCGCCGACTCTCTGCGTCGGCGAATCGGCGGTGATGAGCTCGGGATAATCCTGCTCCAATTGCCACAATTCGTGTTTCAGCGAATCCAAAGCCGCCTCCGGGATCTCCTGGCGGTCAAGCACATGATAGAGATAACGGTGGTGATCGATGGTCTCGCGCAATTTCTTGATGCGCTTCTTGGCCTCGGTTCTGGTCATAATGCGGATACGTCCCGGTTCACGGGCAGCTGATCGGATAACCTTTGACGATCGAACACTCGCTGAAGATGGCGAAATCATAAAGCCCCAGAAGCGGGGTGCGCCGCGGCAACCTAATGGTCAGATGCTGTTGCGTCTCGTTGTATTGTCCCCAAGCGTCGATGCGGATCCGCCCCGGCAGCGGGACCACCGAACCGTCGAGCGCGAAAGCCTGGATCTGGACGTTCTTCAGTTTGCCGTACTCGGCCCGCAAACGCACCTTGCGCAGCCGATCCAGCGTGTCCGGATCGAACGCGATGCTCGCCGCACCCGTCTTGGTCCCGGCAACGCCCAGAAAACGCTGGGTCTCGACCGCGCGGCCGCTCCAGTTGGGCGTACCCGGGATCCACTCCAGAACGGAAGCGGTCAATCCCGGACACGGAGTCTCGGCGCAATCCTCGTCGAAGGTCCAACTGATCTCAACGCGCGCCGCCCGCTCGGCCAGGCTCCGACTCTCGTCATCCGGATCATAGAGCGCGACCTCCAGGAACGAATCCTGGGCGATCGTCGCGTCGATGGAACGTTCGGTCGAAGACACGCGCCGGGTCCAGGTGGCGCCGTTGCCGAGCGCCTGCGGCTCCGTCGAGGTCAGGGTCGCGGCCCAACCTTCTCCCAGATCCGGACCACGGCGCAGGGCGTAAAGAGCCTGTTCGGCCGCGCTTTCGGCGGCATAATAAGCGACGATCGAAGAATCGATGGCCCGGGTCTGCTGCAGCGAACTCAAAATGAGCGAACTCAGTCCGGTCGACGTGATCACGACCGAGGACAGCACTAAGAGCGCCAGCAGGAGCACTGTCCCGCGGGTATCTTCGCGCCGGTTTGATTTTAAAATCGGTCTGGCCATATTTTATCAGCGTCCGTAACCGCGGCTTTCCGTGGTCGTCTGCAGATAGACGATCGAGCGTTCGCGCGGATCCTGGCCGGCGCTCTCGAGCACCAGCACGACCGTGACGTGAGGCTGCACATCGGCTTCGAACCTGCCGGAAACACTGTTGAAGACCGACGGATCGACATCGGGCATGACGTAAAATCTGAGATTGCGCAGGATCACTCCCTGGGGCGTCGCGGTCACCGGTTCGCCGCCGTCGACCGCGAGGCGCAGGCACGGACTGCTCACGGGATCGGCGCAATTCTCGGTACTCGAAAAAAACCTGATCTTGCGTCCGAGGCTGTCGATCAGCGCCAGGGCCTCCACCGGACCGGACGCCGACAGATCCATCTCCGCGTAATCGATCTGCCCGGTCCGCACCACGCGCGAGATTGTCTCCATGGTGAACCGGGCGTCGGCCTGGGCCCGCTCGAGCGCCACGACCTTCCGCTGCGAGCGGCTCGACATCATGAAGATATCCGTCGCCGAAATGACCACCGTGGAGAAGATGCCCAAAACGACCAGCATCTCCATCAAGGTGAAGCCGCGCGCCGCCGCCGGACGTTGGTGTCTGCCATGATCCATGTTCAGCGCCAGTTATACATCTGCTCGACGATCTCGAGCCGCCGGGGCCGGCTGCTCGACAGCCACTGGACCCGGGACCTGACCCGGACGCCGATCTCTTCGCCGGCGCAAACGACGCCGGATTCCAGGATCGTCACCATCCCCGCGACGTCGCACAGGACATCCGTGGTCACGAGCCGGCGAAACGGCGAGACGACGGTCCCGGCGGGCTGTTCCGCCGCCTGGACATAAAGTCCGACCGTCGCCGCCGGCTCGGCGGAATTGGAAACATAACGATAGACCTGGGCGGCGTCGTCTTCGATCGCGACGACCGCTCCGTAATCCAGCGACCAGCGGCGATCAGCGGGCGAAAAAGCCGGGATCGCCGTCCGATCGGCCGCCGCTCCCGCGAGCCCAAGGCTCCATTCTTCCCCGGCCAGCCAGTTGGAGTCCCGAACCATGCGCGCGATCTCGATCCCCTCGCGCGCCAGATTGGCGGCGATGATGCCGGACTCGCTTTCTTTTTCCGCACTCACCGACGCCGAAACCAGGGTCAGCGAGGACGACACGGCGGTCGCGATGATGCCGCTCGCGATGATGGCCTCGATCATGCTCTGGCCGAAACCGCGGCGCCGGAACGGCGTCTTTCCCTTTGCGGTCATCCTGCGCAGGTCGAACATAATGATCATTCGGCGCTTATCTGTCCGGACAAGCTGTTGATGAAGACCCGCTTGGTCGCGCCCGTCTGGCTGTGGCGCAGGGTGACGGTGGCGATGGCCGTTTCCACGGTCTGGTTGAAATAAACGGTCGTGGCGTTGGGCGCAAAGACGATATCCAGGTTTCCGCCAGCCTCCGGCGCCAGCGCGCTGACGCCGACGAGCGCTCCCGACGACACCGGCTCGCGCCGGATCTCTTCGCCGTCGTCAAAACCGTAGTCGCGATCCAGATCGGCGAAAGTGATGATGACGCGCTCGGACCCGGCGACGGTCGAAAGCCGGATGCCGTAACCGCCCGGCGGAACCTCTTTGACGCAGGAACCTTCCAGGCACTCCGCGCTCGCGCCCGACGGGCACAGCCGCGTTCCGGTCGATTCGCCGTCCTTGCGGCAATAAGAAACCGTCTGCCCGGCCACAGCCATGGTCTGGATCCGACGGACTGAACTCGCCACGAGCTGGCTCGACAGGCGCAATTCATCGCCCTGGCCGCCGACGCGCAGATTCGCCATCACGAAACCGGTGATCACCGCAAAGATCGCGAGTGACACCAGCATTTCTACAAGAGTGAAACCGGACCGGTCGTTCATAGCAGCAGGCCGAGATACCAATCAACCAGCGGCTGGCCGTAAAGCAAGGTGACCAGCGTCGCGGCGGCGAGAAACGGCCCGAAAGGCAATTGGCTCTTGAGTTGTTTGCGCTTGGCGGCGAGCAGGACGAGGCCGACGGCGGCGCCGGAAACATAAGCCAGAAGCAGCGCCACGAGCACCATGGGCCAGCCCAGGATAGCGCCCATGAGCAAGCCGATGTACATGTCCCCGCCTCCGACCCAGCGCCCCTTGGACAGTGTGTGCTGGAGCCAGAAAAAACCTCCCGCCACGATCATGCCGATGGCGAGCAGGCTCCAGCGGTAGCCGAGCCACAGGTTGCCCAGGGCCAAGATGACGGTGGCCGGCAGGGTCACCGAGCGCAGGACCAGGAAATACCGCAGGTCATAGACGAAAACCACGGTCAGGATAGCGATGGCGTACCAAGCCAACAGCAGGTGCGAGATTCCGAACGCGGCGACGGGCGGCCAGACCCGGGCGGCCAACAGGAAAGCGGCCGCTACGGCCAATTCGACCCAGAGGTACTGCGGCCCGATGGCCTTGCGGCAATGACGGCAGCGGCCGCACAGCATGAGGTAGCTCACGATCGGCACGAGATCAACGGCCTCCAGCGTCTCGCGACACTGCGGACAATACGATCGTCCGACGATGAAACTTTCTCTCGTCCGCAGACGCCAGATCACGGCATTCAAAAAACTGCCGATCACCGCGCCAAAGAAGAAAATGAAGACCTGTTCGGCGATGCTCATAGGCCTTAATAATAGCACCATCAACCGGTTTAAAATAGGTCCGGAGACAAAAACCCTCCGTTTTGAACGGAGGGTTTTTGCTTGCTGAATTCAGCTTGGTCCAAGACGATCCCGAAAGACCATCGAGAACCTAGGAACTTTAACGGATACCGGTCGGATCAGCCGTCCGGACGCCGCTACCCAAACCGCCAACCTTGTTGCCAAGGCAGAACGCGATGGAGTAAGAAGTCCCGTCAGTGCTAGCGTACACGTACGGATTGTTGTCCACAGTGCAGTCCCCATCCTGAGGCGTCGGAGCGCTCGGGACAAGGCCCATATAGACGGTGTCGGTGCCGGCGCAAACGGATTTGAAACCGCAATCGCCCGCGGCCGCACACGCGTTATCGCTGCAGATCGCCTTCATGTTGGTATCCGTACCGAGGAGCGACTCGCCGGTCGGCGGCAGCGGATAGCCGTTAAGATCGGCGAAGTACAGCTCGAGGGCTGTCTGAACCTGCTTGGTATCGGCAACGCGCTTCGAATCGCGCGACTTCTGCCGGGCGCTGTTCAAGGCGACGACGGCGAGGGTCGACAGCAAACCAATGATGGCGATGACGACGAGCAGTTCGATCAGTGTGAAACCTTTCTTGTTGTTCATAGTTACACCCCCCCTCGTGTTAAAGATAACCCCTGATATCAGGGCCGTATCATTGTGGGCTTATCCACAAAAATACGCACATATATTATATCATCTATGCGCGCAGGCTACAATCAATTTCCGCTTATTTGGCCAAGCGAACGCTAAAACTGCGTGGCTAAACTGTACATCGGCATGATGATCGCCGCGACCATGACGCCGACGGCCGCGCCCATGACCATCATGATCAGCGGCTCGATGGCCGAAACCAGCGTGGAAACGAGATTCTGCAATTCACGAGAATAGAAAGAAGTGAGCTTTTCGAGCACGTCATTCAGCCGCCCGGTCTCCTCGCCCACAGCCATCATCTGCGAGACCATGGTCGGAATGGTCCGCTCTTTGGCGAAGACCATGGTGATCGAATTGCCGTCCATCACCTCTTTTTTCGTGGCCAGGATCTGCTCGCGATATTTGGCGTTGCCGACGATATCGGCGCAAACATCCAGACTGCCGGGAATGTCGACGCCGCCGGCGAGCAGGGTGGAAAGACTCTGGGTGAAGCGCACCAGATAGATGCGCTGAAGCATCACTCCGAAGACCGGAAGATACAGGATGAACCCGTCCCAGTGGCGCTTGCCGTTCGGCGTCTTGATCCACCACATCAGGCCCGCGAGGCCCAGGACCACGGTGACGACGATCTGGATGACGTATTGTTTGGCGAAACCGCTGACGAAGATGAGCATGCGCGTCGGCAAAGGCAGGGCGGCGCCGGATTCCGACAGCACGACGGTCAATTTCGGGACCACGAAGGTCAGCATGATGAAGCCGACGATCACGAGACCGATGATGATGAAGATCGGGTAGGTCATCGCGCCTTTGATCTTGGACATCAGATCGTAATCCTTCTCCATCTGGTCCGCGAGATAATTCATGACATCCTCGAGGCGGCCGGTCGTCTCGCCGGACCTGATCATGTTCACGAAAAAATTGCTGAACGCATCCGGATACTTGGCCATTGCCATGGACAGCGACGTGCCGGATTCGACCTCGTCGGCGATGGAGACGATCATCTTCTGCAGGCGCTTGTTCTGCGTCTGCCGGATCATCGTCTTGAGCGAGGTCACGATCGGCATTTTGGCGCCCATGAGCACCGAGAACTGGCGGGAAAAAATGACGATGTCCTTGATCGGGATCTTGTTGAAGAACGGGATCTCAAAAGCCAGGAGACCGCCGCCGGCCTCCTGTTCGATCGAAACCACCGTGAGATCCTTGTCTTTCAAAGTATCGGTGGCGATCTCCAAATTATCGGCTTCCACGAAGCCGACTTTGGTCTGTCCCATTTGATCGTTGGCCCGATATTTGAAACGCGGCATGAACTTCGATGTCGCTGGCCGGGCCGCAAAAACGCCCCCGACCGCTCCCTTTTTAGGCCATCTTGAGAACCTTCTTGATCTTGGCCACGGCCTCGGCCGGCACGAAATGAGCTTTGATCAGATAATCGGCCGCGCCTTCCTGAAGACCCTTCTCCACGTCTTCTTTCTGGCCCAGATTCGTCAACATGATGACCGGGATGTTCTTGGTCGTTTCTTCGGCCTTCAGCCGCTTCAGGACCTCGAAACCGTCCAATTTGGGCATGAGCACGTCTAGCAGGATCAGGTCCGGCAACTCTTTCAGGGCGGCTTTGATGCCCTCGTCCCCGTCCCGGGCCGACACGACGGCAAAACCGTCGAGTTCCAGCTTGGTGGCATAAATACCCGAAAGGAACGCGTCGTCATCAACGATCAGGACCTTGATCTTCTTGGCTTCGTCTGGCATAGGCGGTTGGTTATTCCCGAAAATTTACGATCTTCATTTAACTGATGATATCCTCATCACCTCTTCAATTGTAGTCGAGCCCTCCAAAGCTTTCAATATGGCGTCCTGGCGGATATTCATCAGCTTCTGTTTCTTGATCTCTTCCTGGACCTTGTCGATGGGGAAACCCTGGGTGATCAGCTGGCGGAAATCATCGTTGAAACGGATGAGTTCGGCCACCGCCACGCGACCGCTATAACCGGTGTCGTTGCAGCGCAGACAGCCTCTTCCTTTATAGAACGTGAGCTTGGGAGCCGAAAGGTCGATGTGAGCGCGATGAATGTCCGGGATCTCCAGAATCTCCTTGCGCAGGCCCGCCTCCACTTCGGGCGGCACGTTGACCTGGCCCTTGCAGCGTTCGCAGATCTTCCGGGCCAGACGCTGCGCGATGGCCATGTTGAGGGTCGCGGCCAGCAGGAATGGTTCGATATGCATGTCGATGAGGCGCGGCACCACGCCCAAAGCATCGTTCGTGTGCAGGGTCGAGAAAATCAGGTGGCCGGTCAAAGCCGCGTGGACGGCCAACTCCCCCGTCTCCACGTCGCGGATCTCGCCGACCATGATGATGTTCGGATCCTGGCGCAAGAGAGCTCGCAGGCCGGAAGCGAAAGTGAAGCCGACCTCAGCGCGGATCTGCGACTGGTTGACGCCCCGGATGGTGTACTCGACCGGATCCTCGAGAGTCGAGATGTTCACCACCTCGTCGTTGCGCATGTTCAGGATGGTGAAGAGCGTGGTGGATTTGCCGGAACCGGTCGGACCAGTGATCAGGAAGATGCCGTGCGGTTTGCGGATATCCTCCTTGATGATGTCGACATAATGTTTGCGGAAACCGAGCTGTTCGAGAGCCGGGACGCCTTTCGTGGTATCCAGGATGCGCATGACGACCTTCTCAGCGTCCTGCAGCGGCAACGTCGAGACGCGAAAGTCGATGATCTTCTCGCCGAAAGTCTCCCGGATGCGCCCGTCCTGCGGGATGCGAGTCTCATCCAGTTTCATGTTCGAGAGCACTTTGATGCGGGAGACGATCGAATTGTGGATGTATTTCGGCAGGCGCAACGAAGTGCGCAGCACGCCGTCCACGCGGTAACGCACGCGCGTCTCCTCGCCGTAAGGTTCGAGGTGGATATCCGAGGCGCCGCCGTCGACGGCGTGGCGCAGGATGACCGACACGATGCGCGAGACCGGCGCGCCCTTGATGATCTCCTCCAGCTTCTCCTCTTTCTCGTCTTCTTTCGGTTTGGGGACGTACCGGTCCTTGGCGACCTCCAGCGCTTTGGCGACCTCCTTGCCGATCTCCTCGTATTTCTTCAGCGCGTAATTGAACGAGGGATTGGAGATGACGAAATATTTGACCGCGAAACCGGCGTTCTGCGCCAGGAAACCGATCGCCTGGACCGCGGCGGGATCGCGAGGATCGAGCATGCCGATACTGACGACGCCATCCTGCTTATCGAAAGCCACGGCCTTGTTGTTCTCAGCGACCGGTTTGGGGATCAGGTTCACCACTTGGACGTCGATCTTCTTGCCGACCAAATCGGCAAAGGGCAGGTTCATGACCAGGCCCTTGGCTTTGACGATCAGTTCCTCGTCCACCAGGCGCTTCTTGATCAAAAGCGCGTCGACCGGCAGACCGGAATCAACGTGTTCTTTCTGGACGAGGCGATAATTATCTTCCGTGATATGCCCCGCTTCGAGCAAGATATCCAATAATTCGGAATTGTTGTTCATGCGCTTCAATCGAAGAATTTTGACGAGCCGGATTCAGTGACAACGATGGGAATCTCACCGAAAGCCTTCAACTCCTTATAATCCTGACGGCCAAACAACCGCTGGGCTTCGCCGGACGGCAGCGTGAAACGGACAACTGCCGGCAACAGCTTGCCGCCCGCTGACGGCGACGGCACGAAACGGTCTCGAAAAATGAAAACCGCCACCAAGACACACACGACGACGAACCCGGCCAGGAATTTGATCTGTTTGCTTTCTTTGCTGCCTAAAGCCATATTATTTGGCGCCGGATTTAGCGGCCGCGACAGCCGGTTTATCCAGGAAGTACGCCGTCAGGATCAGATTATACGTGGTCGAGCCGCGAATCACGGACACTGACTGAACATCGAAGAGGCGGAGCGAACGTTCGATGTCCTTGAGCAGCAGTTTGAACTGGCTGTAAGTGCCGCCTTCGAAAGTGGCCGACACGCGGACCGGTTTTCGCCCCAGAGCCGTGACCAGCTTTTCGTTGGCGACCGCATCAACCCCTTTCAGGCGCATGTTGTTCGCCCGAGCCACTTCGTCGAGCTGGACAAAAATACCGGGAACATCGAGGTCGGCGAGCGGCACGATCCGCGAAGCGCGACGGCGATTCTCGGCACTGAGCTTGGAATATTTAGCGAGCGCCGTCTCGGCGTCGGCTAAAAATTTCTCATCCTCGCTGATGCGCGTCGTGATTCCGGTCAGATCATATTCGCCGCCGGGCATGAGCTGGCTGATCTTCGGCAGCAAAAACAGGTAGTAGCCGGCCGCAGCATATGCCAGGCCGACAATGACGGTGATGGCCGGCAGCCAGGCCGCGAGCATCTTGGTCCCCCGTTCGGTTTTAGCGGTTGAAGCCGGCATATCATTGAGTAGCCTCCGCCACCGGACGTTTCCAGACATCCGGCTTGGCTTTCACGATCAACGAAAAGAAAATCCCTTCGATCGCCCCATTCTGACCGAGTTTTTCAGATGCGCTCGAAACTTTGACCGAAACGATCGCGGGGTGGTCTTTGATGTTCACGACCTGCTCGGCCATGTCGCGATAACTTTTGGCGACCGCATCGACCGTGAACAGGCTGTTCTCGACATCGCCGGAAAACTTATCGTAGATCACTGTTTCTTTCGTGACGCTCTCCAGGAAAGTAAAGAAATTGGTCCAGTAAACGTGAGCGTCCAGAGTTTCCGCCACAACCTTGGCCTGCCGTTCGAAATCGATGGCCTCGGCGCTGGCGACCTTGCTCTCCTGGAGGACCTTGGTCAGGGCTTCGACCCGCGCCCACTTTTGTTCGCGAACAACAGTCTTATTGGAAATCTCGCCGGACAAATAAAAATTTGCCCCGCCGATCGCAAGCGTGACCAGGATCAGGACCAGGATCAACGCGAACAGCCGCCGTCCGAAATTCGGACCTTCGCTTCCGGCCAGTTCCGTCGGCATGAGCGAAACGCGCAACGCCGCCAGACCGCCGGTGGAAGCGGCCGCTCCGGACGACGATTGCTTCGAGACCGCTGATGGTCGCGAAGCTGGAGGCGTCGGCGATGACTGAGCCGCCGAGCGCGGACTTGTTCCGCCAAGATTAGTCGGATCAAAAGCCATAGGTTCTCATTCGATATCGCGCATCGCCAGACCGGTCGCGACCGCGAAACGATAACCGATCTCGTCGAGGATCGGCCTGAGGCCGTCCGGATAAACTACGCGGGCCCAGGGATCGCCGGCATAGACGCGGACATTGAGCTGTCTGGAGAAATAATCGACGAGTTGCGGCAAAGCGGCCGAACCGCCGGTCAGGATGATCTTCTCGATGCGTTTCGCGGGCTGCCCTTCCTGCTGCTGTCCGGAATACAGGTTCATGGAATACTGCAGCTCCGTGAGCAGCGGCGCGACGGTCGCCTCGAAGATCTTCGGCAGACCCTCGCCGGGATAGATCGTGGAGACGCTCTTGATGTCGCATTTCATCTGTTCGGCCGCCTTGAGTTCGATCGACATGGCGTGGCTCATGGCTTTGGTGAAAGCGATGCCGCCCATGTCGAGGCTCCTGGTCACGAACGGAATGCCGTTCTCGACGATGATGATGTTCGTCCGCGCCGCGCCCATGTCCACGATCATCGTGGTGGCGCGATCCTTGCCGACGATCGAGCGGATCAGGCCGAAAGTCTCGGACTCAAGACTGATCGGTTCCAATCCGGCGGCTTTGAGAGTATTGAAATATTTCATCACCATCGTGCGCGAAGCGCCGGTGATCAGCACCTGCACGGTCTTGGAAGCGTCTTTCTTCTCTTCTTTGGCGCCCGGAGCCGCGGCCTTGGCTTCCCTCTCAGCTGGCGTCAGCCGGTCTTTCGGACTGTCCGACTGGCTGATGATCTTGGGATCAAGGACCATTTCTTCGAGCGGCACGGGGATGAGTTTGCGCGCCTGCTGCTGGATGGCTTCGTCCTGCTCTTTGGGCGTGCCTTTGGGGATCGTGATGACCGAACTGAAGACCGACGCGATCGGCAGACTGGCGACCGTCTTCACGGTGGTCATGCGGGATTTCTTCCAGATATTCCTCAGGATCTCGGCGGTGCCTTTTGGATCGTCAACCGGATTGACCGGCTGGACGTCCGGCAGGCGTTCCGTAAAACCGTAGGTCACGAGCCGGGCGCGCCCTTTCTCATTGCGCAGCTCAACCAATTTAAGCCCGCCAACGCCAAGATCGGCGCCGATATAGCTGATCTTTTTTGGTCCGAATAACCCCATAGGCTCATTTTAAGGCTGGTCTCAACTTCAACGGTCGCCCTATTTCCTCTTTGAATTATACACTTTTTCAGCCAGGAATGACAGTCTCTTCAAGCTTGTTTATCCCCCATCATTGAGCGATCGGCAGATCGCTGAAGGTCGGCATGGTCTTGGTGACGTCCTCAAAACCCGGCGGCGGGTTGGCCAAGGCCCGACCGTCATAGACCACGACTTCGGAACCCTGTTCGATGCTCTTGAAAGAGCGGCTGAAGTGGAACTGCCGCGCGACCATGAGGCCATTGATCGTCAGCGGTTCGATACTGTCGGTCGCCGGCGGCGCAACCGTATAGATCCCGCCCGAGCCGGTCACGAGGAATGAACCGACAACCTCGTTCACGTACTTGCCGATATAGACGTTGCCGCGTTGGTTGTAACCCGGCTGCGCCGGATCGGTGACGTCGAGGACGATCCAGCCGAGCGACGCCAGGCGGTCCAGCGCGTCCAGTTGTCCGAGCGGCACGTCGTCGTATTTCAGATCGTTCATGATGTAGAGGTCGCCGCCTTTGATGATGACCGTGCCGGCGCCGCGTTCGCCCTGGGGCGCGCTGGCGATCGTATTCGGCATGATGCCGGCGATCGGCGGAACGGCGTCCGGATCGTTGCCCGGAATGATGAGCGACCCCTCGACGACGTAGACCTTGCCGCCAAGCGACCGTCCCAAAACCGAATCAACGAAATCCTCAGCCTCGACATTCACGACCTCGCCGTACTTGCCGGCAAGCAAACCCTTGAGATCCACTCGTCCAAGCACGGTTGCATAGACATTCCGTGATTTCGGCCGCTCATAGCGGCTGCTGGGGACCTCGAACGGATCACCGCAATACTCGCTCGTAAAAACAAACTGACCTTCCGGCTGCGGCAACGGCGGTTCCACCGGCGGACTTTGTTTATCGACGCCGCGCTTGGTCTGGATGCAGAAAGTGGCGTTGAACTTGCCGGCTGGCGGCGGCTCGGGCGCGCGAATGCGCTTGCTCGAATACACGCTGCCTTGCGTAGTCTCGATCCAGGGATACATCAGATTCTCGCATATGTCGGCGCTGAGACAGGCCACCGTCAAACCCGACGCATTCGGACAATCAGCATCGGTGGCGCAGATCTCGCCGCGCCGCGGGCCATCATCGCAGATAAATCTGTCTTCCAGACACACGTGATCATCGTTCCGTTCCTCGGCCGGACAGTCAGTTTCTTCGTTGCAGGCCAGACCGTCCCGCCGGCCGCCATCACAGGTTCCCCTCTCGGGGCAAGACGAAGCCGTGAAACAAACCTCGCCGCCTAAGGCGCAAATACCATAAGGATCCATGCACCGCTGAAGCGGCACCGGCGCTTCCGTGACGACATCAAACTTGATCGACGGCGCCGGACAACAAAGCGGATCATCTGCTGCGATACATTCTTTATCGTCGTTGCTGTCCAATCCCCAGGAATGATCGCTGCAAACCTTGTCCGTATCAATCTCGCAGCGTCCGAAGGCTCCGGTCCGGCATTCGGCTCCGACGCCGTCGGCGTTCGCGTCGTCCTGCGCGGGATTCTGCAGATTGACGCAATTATCACAGGCTTTGGGCTGCTCCGAGTACATGGTCGTAAAGAACCCTTCGGCCGCGAGATCGCTGTCAAAGTCAGCCCAATGACAGACATTGCCGTCGTTGGCGTCATAACCAGGCTGTGCGGCATCAGGCACGGAGAAACATTTGAAAAACGACTTCTTGCTCGTGAAAGCCGCGGCTCCATCGGCGTCAACCGCCGCGACCCGCAGAAAATATGTCCCGTCATCGTATTCGTTTCCGGGGCTGGCCAAAAGGTCGGGGATGTCGAAGGTACTGTTACAATACGCCACCGATGCTCCTGGCGCGGCGGTGTTCGGGATCGTGATCGTAGGGCCAGGTCCGCCGATCAGCATGCCTTCGGAATTCGCCACGTAGACCAGGCAGCTGGCGGTCATCTCGCTATTATTGGCGGTCTGAAAATTCGCGACAAAAGACGCCTGGCGATGGGCGGTCTCGGAATTGAAGAAAGGCGAGGAACCGGCGACATCTTTCTTGGTCACGACAAGATCGTCGATGACCGCTGGCTGGATATCAAGCGACAATGTCCGCGCGAAGACCGCGCTTGCGTTGCCCGGAACGTCGAGCGTCGAAGCTTGGAGTTCCCAGGTTGCGGCGTCATCCGTCAGCTGCAACTCGGGGTCGAAGCGGCAATCGCCGCCGGAACTCATGACCGGCTGGCCAGGTATGGTCAGGCCGCAGCTGCAGATGGCCGAAGAACTGAGATCGTCGTTCGGATCACCGTCGTTCGGGACCACCCGGAAAGACGGCTGATAGCCATACGGCACGGCCAGGACGCCGCCAATCTCGCCCGCGACCTCGATATCGCTGATGCTCGGCGATGTGGCCTCATACAATCGGGTCGAAAAAGAGGCTTCGCCATACTCCGGCACGTCGCCAGACTTCAGGACCGAAATGCTGATCGGATAATTTTTGGTCGCGGCCGGGGAAAGAAGGCTCGGACAGGTCAAAGTGAAATCAAAATCCCCCAGGACGTCATTATCCTTATTGACGAGCATGATGGCCCGGCCAGCGATCACCGTCATCGTGAATTTATTTTTCCACGCCGGCGATATCTCGCACAGCTCGCTGGCATAAGGATAAACAGCCTCAGTATCCGTATTATCGCCGATCACGATCGTCACTGACGGATAACTGCTGCTGCCGCGAATCTCAACCCAATCCTCGCGTTCGACCGGCGGTACGCTGATCCTGACCGATTGCAGAGTTCTCGCCTCGACTGTCGATCCGTTATCGGTGAATCTCTTCCAAGCCGACCAATCCGGCAAGGCTGGACAAACGCTGGCCCGCCGCCAGCTGGCGCTCGCAGCGCAGCCGTTCTGACCATCGCAATCAGCGTCAGCGCAATCAACGAGACCATCGCCGTCATTATCATAACCGTCGCTGCAATTAAGTTCGCGACCGGGTTCGCACTTTCCCGCCGCTATTCCCGCGGGCCCGTCCGCCCCCGTGCAGCCGTCGTCGCGGCAATCGGCCCGGCCGTCGGCATCATTATCGAAACCGTCGCCGCAGGACGCGCCGCTCTCCGCCGCCAAACAATAAGCCGCGTTCCCGCTGCCGAAAAAATGGCCGAACGGATCAAGAGTGGACAGACAGTCCGGGTCCTGACAATCTTTCAAACCATCAGCGTCGTTATCTTTGCCATCGCCACAGGAACTGAACTGGAAATCCTCGCGATTCGGGCAAGGTCCGCAGTCGCCGAATTTCTGTTTGCAATCAGTGTCCTTGCAGTCCGCAGCAACATCGCCATCATTGTCAAAAACATCGCTGCATAGCTGGATGCGCTGACCGAGATCGAACTCCTTGTCGTGGCAGATCAGACTCCCCTTCTCTTCGCAAAAAGCCCCGACGCAATCCGGATCCCGACAATCGATCAAGCGATCCAGATCGTCATCCTCACCATTAAAGCACTGGCACTCCGCCGGATTGCCGTCGGCGTCCTGATTCTCCTGAGCCGGGCAATTGGGGTCGCCGGCGCAATCATAATCGCGGCAGTCTTTGCCGGTCGGTTTGCCCTCGGCCGCGTTAAAACCCTCGTACTCGTTATCGCTGTAGGCCTTGTCGATATCGTCATCAATCCCCGTATTATTTTTCGTGCAGACCGTCTCCTTGAGCGGACAACCAAAAGCGGGCTGACGCCAGCAAATCTCGCTCTTGCCAGCGGCCTCTGCCGGATTGTTATAGCGGGCTCCGGCGGCGTCGCGATTGTCATAACAATCAATGAGGCCATCAGCGTCATTATCGAACAAATCGCCGCAGGGCGAACTGCCGAACAGCGAATTCAACACTCCGGCTTCAAAACCGTACTGGCAATAAGCCGGCGGCACCGCCCGTCCGAGCTTCTGGTCGCAACCGGAGTCGGCGCAATCGAGCTGGCCATCACCGTCATTATCGAACTCATCCATGCAAAGCGTCGTCTCCGGATTCTCGCAGATCTTGTCCGTGCCGATGAGTCCGGTCAATCCGTCACAGACGACATCCGCGCAATTCGCATAATAATTCAGGTCGTTATCAACGGCGCGACCGTCCGAAAAATGGTCCGCGCACGGAGTCGACATGTCGTTCACGTGATCCCAGGCGTCGGCTTCGCTGGTGTTCAACGGCGCGCCGGCATCGATGAAAAACTCCAGGCCGTTCTGGCCGCCCGAGGCGCCATTCTGCAACACGAAAAGATTGAAGGTCTTTTTACCGACCGCCGCGCCGGAAAAACGGACGGACATCACCTGATCGACCCGACAACCGGAGCAACCGTCGGAATCGCGGCGTTCATAGGCGTTACGGCCGGGATTGACGTCCTCCTCCGGTAAAAAAACGGCTGCCGGCGACAACTTGACGTCGGGATTGCTGAACTTGCCCCAACTCGCGAACGGCGGCAGGTCGAACAAGATGAAAGAAATGAGCTGGTCGGTGTCGTAGACGCCGCCGTCAAGCCGGATCCGCAATTCGCCGTTCGGATTCACATGCTGCGTGTAGGCATAGCTGATCTGGCGGCCGCCGACACTGAGCGTTCCCTCGCAAACATTGCCGGCGCAATGATCATGCTCCACGCCCTCGACGCCCGCCAGCGTCGGCGCGACGAAACGACTGCTGACGAACGCGGCGGCCAAAACCAGGGCTGCTGTCAGCACCCGGCGCGCGATCTTTGATTTTATCTGCTGGTCTTTCATGTCAGCGCGTTAAAAATGTCACGGCGTTTCCTTCACCACTTCGCCGGCCGCATTGCAACACAGATCCTCAACCTCGTGGCCAGGGGCGAAACAATCGCCTGTTCCCCACTTGGCGGAATTATCCGGCGTACAGTCGCAGTCGTAATAACCGTCGTTCGAATCGCCATAAGCGCACTCCATGCCGTTCACCACCGAACTGAATGACGAGCCGGAACTCACGGGCTGTTTGGTACAGCACAACTTGCCGCGCTCGTAATTGATCGCCGAGCATTGGCCCACGCCGCCGGCCGCCCCCGCCTCGCTCCAGACGCAAGTCGTAGGCCGACGGGCCGGAGTCGCCGGACAAAAATAAGAAATACCCTTGCAAAAACGATCCTCACAATCCGGAACGCCGAAAAAATGACAGTCGCGTTTGACCGGAATGCCGCGAGCCATGGCCATGCTGAAAGAGGCGTCGGCGGTAAAATCGCACCGGTTGGCATTCTCGAAATATTGCCCCGGAAAACCGGCGTAACACTTGATGGCTTGGTAATAATCCTCATTGGCGTCGAAAAGCGTCCAGGTATTCTGATGGACGTAGATCGGTTTGCGCGGGGTCGAAGCGATTATCCTGCGGCACTTGCCATAGTCCTCATCGCAAACATAACCAAGCGGACAATCATCCTCCTGGGCGCACAACCGATCGTCCACGACCTTGCCGCAAAGCCGGCAACCTTCGAGATACCATAATCGATTCTGCTGGATGGCATCCTCGGCTGGATCGGCATGCCGGACGCCATCCTCCAGATCGGATTGTCCGATGGCGTACTCCAGGGTCATCGGCCCGCCGGTCATGGCGCCGCTCCAGACGCCGTACTCATCTATGGTCCCGATCGGCTCTCCGAAAGTGCGCAGGCCGCCGTTGGGCAAACCAAGACTGCATTCAAGCCGGTAACCCGGCGGACTGGAAACGCTCGCAACCGTGACTTTGAACTTATACGGATGTGAAGCTTCCTGTCCCGTCGGCCAGGACGCGGCCGGTTCGTAGATGCCCTCCGGCCGATAGACGATGCCGCTGCCGAGATCGGCCGGCGCCCAATCCGCGAACAGCGAACTCCAATCGAGCCAGCCGACGCCGGTGCCATTGTCGTTGCCGCCCCAGCTCCAATGATAATTATCCGGATCATTGCCGAGCGGCTCATAAGGCGCCGCCAGCGTGAAATGGCCTTGGTCAAAAAGAATATGATACTCGGAAACGGCGCAGGTATCGGCCAGCGACCCGCCGCGCTCGGCGTCCTTGTCGCAATTCAACGAGATCCAGCCGTCGGAACCGAGACGGATGATCTGCGCCCAACCGTACAGCCGCGGTTTGGAGATACATTTATTGAAACGGCAATTCTCCATCTGGCCGCATTGCGCGTTCGAAGAACAGAACGGCGCGGCGGCCGGCAAGATCTCCCGGAGATCCGCGTAATTCGCCAACCCTTCGGGATTGATATCCGTGCAGGTCTGACCGACGCAGATCCAGCCGAAATTCGAAGACCAGGCCCAGCCGGACAATTGTCCGATGATCGACTGGTTACCGACCAGACCATCAGCGTCTTCCATATTCAACCCATAGCCCGACGCGGCGCAGGTGCCGAAATTACTGCAATTCGCCGATACCCAACCGGCGGTGCCGGACCATAACCAGCCGGTGACGTTGCCGGAATCGGAGGTTGGCGCAGCCGCGGCGCCTCGCCAGGGCATGAAAACGACAATAAATAAAAGCGCCAGAGATGCGCCTAAAATATGGAATTGGCGGCGGTGGCCGAACTTATCCATAGCGCCTTACATTATACACGAAATGCGCTCCGCGGTCAGGCTTATTCGCCTCCGTCGCGTCGTTCGCGAACGACGCGACTCCGCTGAAAAGCCCGGGCAGCCTTCATTTCGCGGCCAAGTGGCGGTCAATGGCTTCGTTGACCAGGCGATCGGCGTTCTTGTTGAATTCGCGCCGCACGTGAGTGAAAGTCAGCTTGCGGAAACTCACGGACAAGTTCCAGACCCGCATGAACAGCGGCGCGAGGCCGGCGTCGCGCACTTTATACTGGCGGTTCAGCTGGCGGACGACCAACTCGGAATCCAGAAAGAATCCGACCTCTTCGGCGCCGAGGGTCTTGCAATGCTCGAGCGCGTCGATGACGGCGGTATACTCGGCCTGGTTGTTGGTCGTCTCACCGATATAACGCGAATGCTCCAGGACGACGGCTCCGGACTCGTCCGTGATGTAGACGCCGATGCCGGACGGACCCGGATTGCCGCGCGCTCCTCCGTCAGTGTGTACCAATAATTTTTTCATAGGTGGCATTGGATTTATTTGCTGGGTTCGAGATCGAGTCCGCGCGGCACGGCGCAATCCGCGGCGGCAGCCTTGTCCGATCCGGCCAAGCACCAGTCGACGAGCCGCAACTGGATGCTCTTGTTGCCGTTCCATTCATTGACCGAGACTTCGACGACCGCGTCCAGACGTGCGCCGGGAACGACGACCGGCAGGGCGTCGGCGGCCATGCCGAAACCGATGAGCTTCAGTTCCCGCGCACCATCGCCGCGCGCGCCGAGGCGCAGGTGCTGGCCGCTCTTGCCCACCGTGTCGACCGACGTGATCGCGAGTCCGCGCATCAGGAAGCGCGGCTGCGCGTTGCCTTCGCCGAACGGTTCGAACTTCTGGAGCCAGCCGATCAATTCCCAGTTCGCCTGAGACGGCGCGAGTTCCGCGTCGATCTCGAGCGTCGGCCGCAGATCACGGCCAGCCAGGACCTCTCGCGCGTAATCCTTGATGGATCGTCCGAACTCCTGATAATTCTTTTCGCCTTCAATGGTCAGACCGCAGGCCCCGTAATGGCCGCCGAATCTGGCGAGATATCCTTTAGCGCGCTCGAGACCGGCCATCATGTCAAAACCTTCGATGCCGCGGCCGGACCCGACGAACCGGTCGCCCTCGCGGCCGAACACGAAAGCCGGGCGTCCGGCGCGATCCGCGAGTTTTCCCGCGACGAGCCCCACAATGCCGGCCGACCAGCCGTCGCCGGCCAGGACCTGGACCAGATCGTCCCCGGCGCCGACGAGCAGCTTGTTCGCCTCGACCATGATGCTCTCGGTATAACGCTGGCGGTCGGAATTCAGCTTATCCAGCCGCGCAGCCAGCACAGCGGCCTCTTCATCAGTCGCGGCCATGACGGTCTCGAAAGCGGTCGCGGCGTGTTCCATCCGCGAAGCCGCGTTGATGCGCGGGCCGATATAATAACCGACGGACACGGTGTCGATGCGGCCCGGCTCAAGACCGGCGAGTTCGATGAGCTTCCTGAGTCCCGGCCGCCGCGTCTTGTTCAACACGACCAGTCCGTATTTCTCCAGCGTCCGGTTCTCGCCCACGAGCGGCATGAAATCCGTGACCGTGGCGATGGCGACGAGATCGAGCAGCCATTTGTCGAAACCCGTCTCGAAAGGCGAACCTTTCTCGGCCGCGAAACGGATGAGACCGCAGGCGAACTTGAAAGCGACGCCGACCGCGGCCAGGTGTTTGAAAGGATAATTCTCGCCCGGAACCCCGGGATGCAGGATCAGGCAATCCGGCAGGACCTCCGGCACGTGATGATGATCGACGACGATAGCCTCGACGCCCAGCTCTTTGGCGCGGGCGATCTCGGCGGCCGAGCTGATGCCGCAATCGACGGTCACAAGCAGCTTCATCCCCTGGCTACAAAGTTCCTCGACCGCCGGTATCCGCAGGCCGTACCCCTCCTTCTCGCGGTGCGGGATGTAACTCGCGACGAGCGCGTTGCCGTCGAGACCGAAACGCGCAGCGGCCGCGCGCAAAGTCGAGACCAGGACCGCGGCGCCGGTCACGCCGTCGGCGTCATAATCGCTGTACACGACGATCTTCTCCCGGCGTTCAAAAGCCGTCCAGATGCGTTCGCAGGCGCGGCGCATGTCGCGCAGCAAAAACGGATCATGGACATCCTGGCCATAATCCGGCAACAGAAATTCATCGACCTGCTCCTGGGTGCGCAGGCCGCGATTCCAAAGCAGCTGGACCGCGATCGGATCCAGTTCCGGGAACCGGGCCCGCATCTCCGCGTCCGGCGGCGAAGCGACCTGCCAGCGCATGCGAGTCATAGACGGACCGCGAGGCGCCAGGCTTAGCGGTTCAGAGCCGGCGCCACGAGAGCGACGACCATGGCCGCGACCGCCAGGAACGTGATGATCAGCCAGACGAACTTGCGGACCGCGCGGCGACGGATGCGTTGACCTCCGAATAACCTCATAAGCGTGAAAAACCCTTTGCCGCAGCCGATCGTACCGGCCCGGCTCAGGTGGCATTAATAAAACGATCAATCCTTCTTCCTCAGCACGGCGAGGAAGGCTTCGGGCGGGATCTCGACCCGGCCCTGCGACATCATCCGCTTCTTGCCCTTCTTCTGTTTCTGCAAGAGCTTCATCTTGCGGGTCCAGTCGCCGCCCGAGAGATCCGCGACATCCTTGCGGAAAGGCGCGATGCGTTCGGCCGCGACGATCTTGCCGCCGATCGAAGCCTGGATCTTGATCTCGAACTGCTGGCGCGGCAGCGATTCCTTGAGCGTTTCGCAGATGCGGCGGCCGACGCGCTGGGCGGAATCCTCGTAGGCGATGGTCGCGAGAGCCTCGACCGGCTCGCCGGCGACCAGGATATCGAGCCGCACGACCTCGGCCGGGCGATAATCCAGGAACTCGTAGTTCAGCGAAGCATAGCCCGACGAGACGCTCTTCAATTTATCATAGAAGTCGACGAGGATCGAAGAGAGCGGGATGTCGTAATGGAGCAGGACGCGGCCGGCGGAGTTGGCGTTGCCGGTCAGATACTCGGTGTTCTTGTAGAGGCCGCGCTTCTCCTGCACGAGCGCCATGATGTTGCCGATGTGCTCGCGCGGCGTGATGATGTCGGTCTTGACCCACGGCTCTTCGATCGAACGGATCTGCGAGCGGTCCGGCAGGTCGAGCGGGCTCTTGATGGTCAGGACCTGGCTGTCGGTCTTCGTGACGTGATAAGCCACGGATGGCACGGTCACGACGATATTGAGATCGTGCTCGCGGCGCAGGCGTTCCTGGACGATCTCCAGGTGCAGGAGGCCCAGCAGGCCGACGCGGAAACCGAAGCCGAGCGCGGACTGGTGATCCGGCGTGAAGGTCAGCGCGGCGTCGCTCAGCTTCAACTTCAGCATCGCGTCGCGCAATTTTTCGAATTCATTGCCCTCGCTCGGGAAGATGCCGGCAAAGACCATCGGCATCACTTCCTTGTAACCCGGCAGGATTTGGACGCCGAGCTCCCGATGATCCGGGACGGTCATCGTGTCGCCGACGCGGCAGGATTCGATATCCTTGAGTCCGGCGACGACGTAACCGATGTCGCCGGCGACGAGGCGGTCGACGGTCTTCATCTTCGGCACGAAATGTCCGACCTCGATCACGCCGCTCGTGACCGAAGTGGCCGGCAGATGCATCTTGTCGTCCCGGCCCAAAGTACCGTCGACCACGCGGATATGAGCGACCACGCCTTTGTAGACGTCGTAGGTCGAATCAAAGACGAGCGCCCGCAACGGCTTCTTGTCGTCGCCCACAGGCGGCGGGACTTTGGCGATCACGTCTTCGAGGATCTGTTCGACGCCGGCCCCGGTCTTGCCGGAAGCGAAGATGACCTCCTCGGGCCGGCAGCCCAAAAGATGGACGATCTCGTCACGCGCGCGTTCGGGTTCGGCGGTGGGTTGATCGATCTTGTTCACGACCGGAATGATCGCCAAATCCTGATCGAGTGCGAGATACAGATTGCCGATGGTCTGAGCCTGGACGCCCTGAGTCGCATCGACGAGCAGGATCGCGCCTTCGACGGCCGCGAGCGAGCGCGAAACTTCGTAATTGAAATCCACGTGGCCGGGCGTGTCGATCAGGTTCAGGACGTACTTCTGTCCGTCCTTGGCGGCATAGTTCATCCGCACCGGCGTGAGTTTGATGGTGATGCCGCGTTCGCGCTCCAGGTCCATGGAATCGAGGATCTGCGCGCGCATGTCGCGCTTGGCGACTGTCCCCGTGACTTCCAAAAGCCGGTCCGCGAGCGTGGACTTGCCATGGTCGATATGCGCGATGATGCAGAAATTCCGGACGTTATTCATAGGATCCCGGCTTAATCGAAAACAGACCGTTGCCGGCTGGGGGAATTATGCGGTTTTAGGCGCGATCTGACAAGAAGAGGCGGCCTGGCGATGTCTCCCTGACTCCGTCTCTCCCTGATCCAATGAACGGGAGAGTGCGGGAGTGAAGGAGTTAGGGAGAACCGACAAAAACTCCTACACCTCCTCACTCTCCCTGACTCCGTCTCTCCCTGACTCCGTCTCTATTTCAAAACTCCCCTCGTCTCCTTCGCGATCATCAATTCTTCGTTCGTCGGTACGACCAGTATCTTATGTTTCCACGGGATATCGACCATCGAAAGGACCATGTCCCTGACGATCTGACTACGCTCCCCCACGCCGGCCGTAAAGATGACGGCGTCGACGCCGCCCATGATGCCGGCGAAGGACGCGATATAACGCGCGGCGTCATAACAATACATCTCCAGCGCCAGCTGCGAACGTTTTTTCTGTTCGACGGTGACGCGGCCCGGAAACGCGTAGCCCGGGATCTTGTGACCGGCCGCGACCAGCACGTCGCGCAGATCCTTGAAGCCGCTGATCCCCAGGAGGCCAGACTTCTTGTTCAGGATGTCGTCAACTTCGGCCTCGGTCAGTTTGAACGTGCGGATGAGATAGAGCGGAATGGCCGGATCGATGTCGCCGCAACGCGTGGACATGGTCAGGCCTTCGAGCGGCGTGAAACCCATAGTAGTCTCGATCGCTTTCCCGAATTTCACCGCCGTGATCGACGAGCCGGAGCCGAGATGGCAGGAGATCAGGCGTAGTTTCGAATACGGCTTCTCCAGGAGCCGCGCCGCCTCTTCAGTGACGTAGCGGTGCGAGATGCCGTGAAAACCGTACTTGCGGATCCGGTGCTTCGCGTAATACTCCCACGGCAGCGCGTACATGAAAGCGCGGCCGGGAATGGTCCGATAGAAAGCGGTGTCGAAAACCGCGACGTTCTTCACCCAGGGCATGAGCGCTCGGCAGGAATCGATGCCGGAAAGGTTGGCCGGATTGTGGAGCGGCGCCAACCGGTTGTACTTCCGGAGGCGCTTCAGCACGGCTGGCGTGATGACCGTCGGCGCGGTGAATTCCTCGCCGCCATGCACCATGCGGTGGCCGACGGCGCGGATCTTTTTCGGATCATAGCCACCAGCGCGCAAAGCCGCGAAAACTTCCTTGAGACCGGCCTTGTGATCGGCGACGCCCGCCGGATAGTCACTCCTCTTCTTGTCGCCGTTGACCTTGTATTCGAAAAAAGAATCACCGAGGCCAATGCGTTCGATTAGGCCGCCGGCTAATTCCTTGAGCGCCGGGCTGAACAATTTGAATTTCAGACTGGAGCTGCCGGAGTTGATGACGAGGATCATGGGAGTGCTGGAGTGAGGAAGTGCTGGAGTGTTGGAGTATCGACACTCCCGCACTTCCCCACTCCCGCACTCTCTTTGTAAATATCTATTCAACGATTTCTCCCTCGCCGCCCTTCATGTCCGCCCAGGCGGCGTTACCCTCGTCGGTGTCGAGATGCAGCGCGAGATCGAAAGTCGGATGGACGCGGATATTCACCTCTTCGAAGACGGTCGATCTGACGCCGGGAAGGCGGACCCGGACCTTGTCGCCGTTCTTGAGCCCGCGTTCGTTGGCCTGGGCGTCGGAAATATGGATGTGGCGCAGCGGCACGATGACGCCTTCCGCCAGATCGATCTCGCCCTTCGGACCCACAAGCTTGCAGCCCGGCGTTCCCTGGAGATCGCCCGAGAGCCGAAGCGCGGCCGGCACACCCAGCGCGAAACAATCAGTGCGCGACAATTCGATCTGCGTCTGACTGCGGCACGGACCGAGAGCGCGGATCTTGAACTCGCCTTTGGGGCCCCGGATGACCAGCGTCTCCTCGGCGGCCCACTGCCCGCGTTGCGACAGATCCTTGATGATCTTCATCTGATGGCCTGAACCGAACAGCTTATCCTGGTCGGCCTGGCTGAGATGAAGATGGCGGGCTGACACTTCGGCCCTGACCCTGCGGAGTTCCGGTTTCATAGCGTGCGGATGAGATTTCTTCTGTTGGAATTATACCATTTTCCAGCCCGGACCGGTAACGCAAGAACACCCCGCCAGAGCGAGGTGTTCGTCTTTTTTCAGCCTTCCCATTCGACCTTCAGCCGCGCACCGTCGCTGCTGATGTAGGCGGTCGCGGCATGGCAGACCGGACAAGTGCGCTTGCCGCCGTCCTTCTCCTTGCTCACCATGAACACCTTGCCGCAGACCGGACAGATGAGCGCCGCAGTCTCGCCGTTGAAATCGGCTTCCTTGGGCAGTTTGTCGGTCTCGAAACTTTTTGACTCCATAGGCGGTTATTTCTTGATCTCTTTCTTGGTTATCTCGATCGCGAAATCCGGACAGATCTGCTCGCAGGTCTCGCAGGCGATGCATTTCTCGATGTCGATGGTGATGGCCGCTTCGCCCAACTGGCCAAGCTCTTCTTTGTCCCAGGAGATGCATTTCACTGGACACTTCACGACGCACTCGCCACAGCTCTTACAGAGCCCGAGGAACCGCGTCGCCTTGACCTTGGCGTTCTCCGCGACCCGCGGCCGGAACCGGGCCAGGTCGCGATTCTCTTTCTGATTCTTGTCAGCCATAAATTTATTTGATCAGGTCGTAACCGGCCTGAAGCGCCTTCTGATTCAGGTCGCGCATCGCGGGATCGCGTTCATACTTCTCGCCGAAGACCTTCTCGAGCGCCTGGCCGAAAGCCTTGAGTCCCAGGTCCGGAATGGACCGCAGCATCGCGCCCATGATGATCATGTTGAACGTGCGCGGCTTCTGGAACTGGCTCCGCGCGATGGTCGTGGCGTCGATCGCCTGCGGCTTCCACTTCTCGATGCGGCTCAGATCCTTGACGAGGTAGCTGTTCACCACGATCCGCGTGCCGTCCTGCAGGTAATCGTAGATGCGTTCGATGGAACGCTGCGAGAGCACGACCCAGAGATCGGCCTTGTTGAACTTTGGGAACGGGATGCGGTCGTCGGAGATCTGGACGTAGGCCATGGAGACGCCGCCGCGCTTCTCCGTGCTGAAGAACGGCATGCAGACGGCGTGCTTGCCCTGGAGCCAGGCCGCGGTCGCGATGATCTCGGCCACGGACAATGCGCCCTGGCCGCCCTCGCCGCAGATGATGATCTTGTACGGTTCGGTCATAAGCGCGGGATCAATATTTCTTGACCGGATACGCCTTAGCCAGCGTCTTCTCGAGGAAATCGAAAGTTTCCTGCGGCTTGTCGAGCGTCTTCCAGTTCAGCGGGCACTGCGACAGGACCTCGACGAAAGCGAAACCCTTGCCGTCGAGCTGATGCTGGAGCGCGTCCTTGAGCATCTTGCGCAGGCCGAACTGGATCGTGGTGATGCTGCGCGCGACGAAGGCGGTCGGGTTGACGTTGCGGATGATCTCCGGCGCGTTGATGTGGTACTGGTCGGCGCCGCAGGGCGCGGTCTTGACCTTCATGCCCTGGAGCGTGGTCGGCGCCTCCTGGCCGCCGGTCATGGCGTAGACCGCGTTGTTCACGACGATGACCAGGATGTTCTCGTTGCGGATGGCAGCGTTGATGACGTGACTGAGGCCGATGGCGTAACCGCCGCCGTCGCCGACGTAAGCGATCGCGACCCCGGCGGGATTCGCCCGCTTGAAACCGACCATCGTCGGAATGGTCCGTCCGTGATGGGTCTCAATGGTGTCGAGATTGAAGAAATCCCAGGCCAGGAGCGAGCAGCCGATGTCCACGCCGAACGCGACCTTGGACTGCAGGCCGAGGTCGTCGATGGCGAAACCGAGCGCTTTGAGCACCTCGGGGTGTCCGCAGCCGGGACAGAAGATGTGCGGCTTGGAATCGACCCGGACGCACTTCGGAAAGGCCGACTTGACCGCTTGGTCCATGATATTTTCATTCATATGCAGGCGGTTATTTGCCGACGAGCGCCGCGATCTCCGACGGCAGGATGCCGATGGAGGGCCGGAAATATTCCTCGACCGGTCTGCTGATGTAGCCGCACAGCGCGTCCTTCACGAACCGGGCGAGCATGTTGTCAGCCGACTCCGCGACAATGATCCGCTCGGCACCCTTGGCCGCGCGGCGCAATTCCTCGACCGGGAACGGCCGGAGCGTGATCGGCCGGAACAGCCGGGCGCTCTTGCCGCCGAGCGCGTCGATCGCGGCCTTGGCGGCTTCGGAGACGATGCCGTGCGCGACGATGAGCGTCGCGGCTTCCGGCGCGCCGTACTCCTGGAATTCGACGATATCTTTGGCCGCGGCGTCGAAAGCGGCTTTGATCTCCATGTTCACAGCGAGCGTCTCCTCTTCAAGATTCAGGCAGTTGCGGAAACAGTCGTACTGCACGCCATCCTCGGCTATCCGCTGCGCAATCTCCGGCGATGGCATGACCTCGGCGAGCGGCCGCGTGCGGTTCTTCTCGAGCAGGTAGGCCTCGGTCGGCTCCATCTTGATCCCCCGCTCCTCGGGCGCGTAGATCTCGACCTCGCCCATCATCTTGGCCAGATAGCCGTCGCCCAGGAGAAAGGTCGGGAAGCGGTATTTCCAGGCGATGTTGAAGACCTTGATGCCGTAATCGTAGAGCTCCTGCAGAGTGGCCGGAGAATAGACGATGCGGTAGCCATTGCCGTTGCCGCCGAAGACGGCGAGATTGACCTCTTGCTGGGAATAAATGACAGTCGAGGTCGACGGTCCGCCGCGCTGCATGATGTAAGCGACGACCGGAAAGCGCATGGCTTCGGCCATGGAGAACGCGTCCTGCATCAGAATGTGTCCGGGACCGGCCGTAGCCGTGAACGAGCGCGTCCCCGCGAGCACGCCGCCTACGAGCATGAAGCCCGCGCCGATCTCGTCTTCGGCCTGCAGGAAAACCAGGTTGTCTTTCTTGCCCGCCTCGGAACAAGCCTCTTTGGCCCAGAAATGGGCGATCTCGGAGGTCGGCGTGATCGGGTAGCCGTAGAAAGCTCGCGCGCCCGCGGCCCGGGCGGCGCGACCGAGCGCTTCGTTACCGATGATGAATTTCTTTTCAGCCATAATCATTTTTGCTTGCGCGCGCGGCGCCAGCGGCCAAAGCCTTTTTTCTTCTCGCCATCGTTCTTCGTGGAATGGCCGAAAGTGTAATTGAAAGTGTCGTCCTTGATATTGCCCTTGGTCCGCAGATAGACCTCGCTCAAGAGGTATTTCACGGCGATGTTCAACCGACCGTCGCGCTCGAAGCGCCGCACCGAGACCGGGATCTCGTAGGTCTTGAGGATGCCGAACTTGGAGATCTTCGAAGCCCGGTTCACGTAATCATGATCCTCGGCGAAGCGGATCTCCTCATCGAATCCCTTGAGCTTTTCGTGCACGTCTTTGCGCGCGAAGATGCAGAAACCGGGCGCATGCGGCGTCGTCGCCTGCGTCACCCACATGAAATAATTGAAAGCCGCGTGGAAAACCTTGTCGACCTTGCGGTCGGACATCGGCTTGACCTTGCAGGTCGCGACGCCGAGCTTGCGTTTCTCGAACTCGGCCACGGTCATCTGCAGGAACCACGGGTCGGGCAGGATGACGTCGGCGTCAAGGAACAGCAGGACCTCGCCCTGGGCCGCCGCGGCGCCGCGATTGCGCCCCGCGCCCGGCATGCCGCCGTCGACCACGCGCGCGCCGAACGACTTGGCGATCTCGCGGGTATCATCGGTCGAATGGGCGTCCGCCACGATGACCTCGAAGTCCTTGTGGTTCTGCGCCTGGATCGAGCGCAGCAGGAGCGGCAGATAAGTCGATTCGTTATACGTCGGAATGATGACTGAAAGCATACCCCGTTAGAAGCCGATACTTATAGTGTCTGGAATTATAGCAAAATTCTTTCCATCGTGCCGACAGTTATCCACCTGAGCGGTCTCCGGCCGCGCGCGGACCGATATGCCGGAGATGATAGAGCGCGATGCCGGCGGCCACGGCGACGTTGAAGGAATTCTTGGCGCCGAGCATCGGAATCTCAAGAACGGCGTCCAGCCGGCGGCGCAGCGCCGGAGTGAGCCCCCGGATCTCGTTGCCGACCACGAGCGCGAGCGGGAATTTTTCCCGGGCGCCGGGCAGAGCGATTGCGCCGGACGCCAGCTCCAGGCCGACGACCCGGTAGCCGCGGCGGCGCAACTCCTCGACCACGCTCCAGGTGCGGGCGCGATGTTCCCATGGCACGGTCCGCTCGGCTCCGAGCGCGACCTTCTGGACGCCATGCTGTTCCGGCGTTCCGGTGATGCCGCAAAGATAGATCTTGGCCACGCCGAAACCGTCGGCCGTGCGGAACATCGACCCGACATTGTAGAGGCTGCGGATATTATCCAGGACCAGGACCAGATCGTCTTTCATATATAACGAAAGGATTATAGCTCAGTCGGACGACAAGATGAATGCGCCCGGCGGAGCGGCTGACCCGACCCCCTTGCTATCCCGGACGCTCTGGGCTATCTTTCAGCAAGAATAATATGAAATTCGGCGACCAGACCACCCTGAAGATCGACTCGGTCGACAAGAAAGGGCGCGGCTGCGGCCTCGTGAACGGCCGCGCGGCCTGCGCTTATTTCACCGTTCCCGGCGAAGAGATCGAAGCCGAGCTCATCGCGCGCAAACAAGGCACGCTGCTCTTCGAGACCCGCCGCGTCGCGACGCCGTCGCCGCGCCGCATCCCGGCTCCCTGCCCGAGCGCCGGTTCGTGCGGCGGTTGCCTGTGGCAGCAATTCGATTACAGCCTGCAGCTGGAACTGAAACGCGATCTCGTGAATCGCGCATTCCAAGCCGCCGGACTCGGCGAACGTCTCGATGCGGTCGTCCCCTGCCCCGAACTCTTCCGCTATCGCAACCGGATGGATTATTGCGTCGGGCCACGCGGCCAGGTCGGCCTGAAGAAACCGGGACGTTGGAACGCACACCTCGATACGCCGGAATGCCTGCTGCTCTCCGCGGACGCTGCGGAAATCATGAAGCGCTTCCGCGAATGGCTGAAAAAATTCGAGGTCAAACCCTGGAATGGCGCCAGCTACTCCGGCTACGCCCGGTATCTCGTGATCCGCGAAGGCAAGAACACCGGGGAGCGGCTGGTGACCATCGTCACGTCCGACGGTCCGCTGCCGGGCGAGGAGTGGCTGCTCGAAAACATCGGCGGCCTCGCGACCACGATCTACCACGGCATCAACGCCACGAAGACCGACCTGTCCATCACCCCGAACCTGCGGCTGCTTCAGGGTCCTCCGGACCTGCATGAGAAAATCGGCGGCCGGATCTACGCCATTCCGCCCAACTCCTTTTTCCAGACGAACACGCTCATGGCCGGCGAGATGCTCAAGACGGCCAAAGAATTCCTGGCTCCCCAACGCTGCGGCCGGCTGCTCGATCTCTATTGCGGCGTCGGCTTCTTCGGACTCGGCCTCGCGGATTCAGCCGACCGGGTCGTGGGCGTCGAGATCGACGCGCCGGCCATCGAAGCCGCGCGGCGGAACGCGGCCGCGAACGGCGTCGCCGCCGCCGAATACTTCGCCGCCGAAGCGGAAGGCCTGATCTGGAAGAACGAGAAACCGGACACGGTCATCGTCGATCCGCCGCGTTCCGGCCTCCACCCGAAGGTTGTCGCGACGCTGCTCGCCAATCTGCCCGAGCGTCTGCTCTACGTTTCCTGCAACTACGAAAGTTTCGCCCGCGACCTGAAGCCGCTCCAGGCCGCCTACGAGCTGAAGCAGATCCGCGCCCTCGACCTGTTCCCGCACTCGCCGCACGTCGAACTCGTCAGCCTGCTGGTCCGTAAATGAAAACCGGCTGATTCCGGACATCAACAAAAAAGCCGTCCGCGGAACGGACGGCTGAACTGAAGTTTTCTGACGCGCTGCTGAAAGATCTACGTCCAATGAAGGACCGAGGTTTCGATCGCTGAAAAATTGACACGGACAGCCGGTCGGATCGTCCGTCGAACAGCAAGACCTGACTTGAGATCGCTCCGACATCCTCCCGAACCGGTGCAAGCCGCCTGATAACCGACGCCGGCATCCTCGTATTCGTCGAGATAGTCGTTGACCCCCCGAAGAAGTTCCTGCCGTCGCCAATTCGCCGACCTGGTCCTGACATTCCTCATCCCAGCCTCCATTCCGAACAAAGAACTCTACCGCGTCCTCTATGGTCCGCAGTGGTGATCGAGATGATAAGGCTGCCGCCAGCTGCTGTCAAGCCGGACCAGACCACTGGCCAAAGACCGGCGGCTGCGATAAACTGCATTACGTTATGTGTCCAAAGAAAACAACCAAGAAGGCGGCCAGGAAGAAACCGGCCGCGGCGCTGAAAAAAACCGGCCTTGTGGTCATCGTCGGCCGTTCCAATGCCGGCAAGTCCACGCTTTTGAACGCGCTCGTCGGTTCCAAGATCGCCATCACCTCGCCCAAGCCGCAGACCACCCGCGACGTCATCCACGGCGTCGTCAATGACGAGCGCGGCCAGATCGTCTTCGCCGACACTCCCGGCATCTTCAAGCACGCCCCCGACCGGCTGACCTCGATCCTGAACGAGAAGGTCCGCGAGTCGCTCGAAGGCGTCGACGCCGTCATCTACGTGGTCGACGCCACGCGCCACGTCGGCGACGAAGAGCGCCTGATCCACCGACTGGTCGCCGCGGTCGACAAGCCGAAGATCCTGGTCTTCAACAAATCCGACCAGCATCTGGCCTACAAGGATGAATTCCTGGCCTGGCGCGATGAATTCGACGCCGTGATCGAGGTTTCGGCCAGCCGCGGCAAAAGCCTGAGCGCCCTCGTTGACGCCGTCTTTGAACTGCTGCCGGAATCCGAACCGCTCTATCCCCCGGACCGCATCACCAACATCGAGAACCGCACCTGGGTGGCGGAAATGATCCGGGAAAAAGTTTTTCTGACGCTCAACAAAGAACTCCCCTACTCGGTCGCCGTCAAGATCGACGAGATCGAGACTCGCGAGGACGGCCTGGTCTACATCCGCGGCCGCCTGCTCACCTCGCAGGCCCGCTACAAGAAGATGATCATCGGCCACGGCGCCGCCCGGATCAAACAGATCGGAACCATGGCGCGGCAGGAACTCGAAGAGGTCACCGGCAAGCGGATCTTCCTCGACCTTGAAGTGGAGATCGACGAACGCTGGATCGACCGCCCGTTATAATAAGGAAGCCTCTCGCCCGAACTAACCCGAAGCTACTTCATATGTCCAAGGAAAACCCGCTGTCGAATCCGGAAGCCGACCAGAACCAGCTGAACAATCCCGTGCCCTTCCGCGATTTCCGCTCTGGAGCCAGCTGGCGGATCTTCCGCATCATGGCGGAATTCATCGAAGGCTTCGAATTCCTGGCCGATCTCAAGAACGAAGTGACTTTCTTCGGCTCGGCCCGCACCCGCCCCGATCATCCCTGCTACCAGGAGGCACGCAAGCTCGGCAAACTCCTGGGCGAAGCCGGTTACACGATCATCACTGGCGGCGGTCCGGGCATCATGGAAGCCGGCAACCGCGGCGCGACCGAAGCCGGAGCCCAATCCGTCGGTCTGAACATCGAATTGCCCAAGGAACAGCGCATCAACCCGTTCGTCAAACGGTTCAAGGGCTTCTATTATTTCTTCACCCGCAAGGTGATGCTGTCGGCCTCGGCCCAGGCTTACGTTTTCTTTCCCGGCGGTTTCGGCACGCTCGACGAAATGTTCGAACTGATCATGCTCATCCAGACCAAGAAGATGATGCGGCTGCCGATCGTTCTCGTTGGCAAGGAATTCTGGAGCGGACTTTTCGGCTGGGTCCAAAAGGAACTCCTGAAGTCGGGTTACATCGACGAGGATGACCTGCGAATCATGACCGTCGTCGATTCGGCCGAGGAAGCTTTCGCCATCGTGAAAGAATCCAAAGAACGCAAATACTTCTAAAGCGCTCGCTCGCGACCGGCAAACGAAGCAAAAAAACGCTCGGCAAGATGCCGAGCGTTCGATTATTCAGGCCACCGGGAAACGGCCAGCCTGTCCGGAACCGACCAGCGTGCAGTCCACGTCGACGGGACCGAAGCCGGCGCCGTAAACGTCGTGCGGAAAAGTGACCATGACCGCCGTGCCGCGATTGTCCAGAATCGGATTCGTGATCCTGACCCCGAGCTGCAGCGGCTTGTGGCGGCTCAAGATGAGCTCTTCCAGGACCTCGGCCGTATCCGAAAGCAGCAGCCGATGTTCGCCGGTCTCGCCGTTCGGCGCGCCGAGGATGCAGAGGCAAGGTTCCGGGTCAGGGAGGATGGCCGGAGCTCCCGCGGGATCAACGAGGATCGACAGTCTGCTGTACAGCGCCAGGTGGGACGAGCCCAGGAGATACCCCGTGACCGTGACCGGACCGAGCGAATAGACCACCGAGCGTTCAACACCGCTGTTGCCATCGGCTCCGGCGGCGTAGCACTGCCAGGCTTGGCGCGAATGATCGCGTCCCGGATCCGGCCAGTCTAATTTCTTCGGATGCCCGGCCAGACTCACGGTCGGATGCCCGCGGCCGCAATAGACCCGGAATTGCTCGACCAGGAATTCGGTCGTCTCGACGAGCAATGGCAGGTCATAGCGCTTGCCCCACACCCGGATCAGGCCCAAACCCACGGTTTCTTTGACCATGTCTGACTCCTTTGAGAACTGTAAAAGAACAGGAGAGCTTAACACTTCCATCGGAATTTATCAATGCCTAGGCAGCGGACCGGCGTCCGGCCAGCCTGACCGTGGCCGGACCCAGCGCGTACCAAGCGAGTCCGAGAGCGGAGATGGCGGACAAGAAGAGGCCGACGCGATCGATGGCCGTGCGCCCGTAGATCAGGGTCGCATCGCCTGCTCCGTCGATATACATGAGCGCCGGCGAGACCTGCCGCACGCGCCGGCCGTTGCCGTTCCGGACCTGCCAGCCCGGAGCATAACCGCCGTTCAGGATGACCGGACCAGCAGACGCGTAAGACACCTGCCAACCGTTCAGAACGGCAACCGCGGGCTCGGACGTCGCCGCGGCCGGATCGCGAACGGCGAACTTCTCCATGATGCCGATGAATCGCTCCCAGCCGTCCGGCCAGGTCTCATAAAATTCCTGGCGCACCTGGCGCAAAGCCGTGATGACCTCCAGATCAGCGATGATCGTGGCCTCAGGCCAATCGCTGACACCAGCAGGCGCCGACCCCAAAAACACGACCGGCCGTCCCGCTGCCCGGATGATATCAAGCGTCGGCGCGGCGAGCCTCTGACCGCTGATCACGATCACGGAACAGCCGGCGAGTTCCTCCGCAGTTGCAGTCGCCGCGCGACCGCCATCGAGCAGCGGAAAATCAAAGGTCTTCTCGCCCGCATACAACATCATGGCCGCGTCGCGGAACTTCGCCTGGCCGCCGGCATCGAAGAAAATCCCGGGCCGGCGCGGCTCCGAACGGACCAACGCGCTGGCGCCCTGGACCGAATAGACGCGAAACGGTTCGACTCGTCCGATCTCGGCGCCCCCGAGAAGCGAAGCCAGCGTGGAAGCGAACTCCGGCGAATAAGCCACGATCGTGTCGACGCCGAACATCTTCAACCGCTCGAGATGCGCCGCCGGACCCTGCAGGATGAAGGGCTTCACGAGCCGCAGCCGGCGATCACCATGGACGAGTTCGCGGCCCTCGGTCAATCCGAGCACGGACGGCATGATGAACGGCGTGAGCGGCGATGACTCCACGTAAAGTCCGGTGATGACCGACTGGCCGTTCACGAGCGGCAGGCGGCTGCTGAAATAATGCAGCGATCCCAATAACGACAGACCGTCGGCCGGCGGCACTTGGACCAGGATACGCCGAGTCTCCCGCTGGCGCAGCAGCTCGACGACCTCGTCCGCCTGACGGGCCAGAGGAAAATCATCCCAGGACCAGGCCGCCGATAATCTGGAAACAGCAGTCTGGCCGGCGTCGGCCATAAGATCGAAGGTGAAAAAGAAATTGAACAGCAGCATCGCGGCCAGCAGCGCGCAATAAACGCGGCGGCGCGTTGATCCGACGGCCCAGGCGGACCACAGCCACTGAAAGAAAGCAGCGGCCGCGACGAGCAGCAGCACGAACAGGAACGGCAGCAGCCGCTGATAATGGAACTTGAAGGACGGCAAAAAGATCGGCAGCAGGGTCCGCGATAAAAAGACCGCCCCGAGCGCCGCCAAAAGATAGACCGGAAAATACCGCTTCTGACTGATCAGCACAAGGACTCCGCCGACGGCCGCAACGAGCAAGCCGAGCGCTCCCGGGATCAGATACGGGATCTGGAACGGAAAAAGCAGCAGGAACGAATTGACCGGCAGATTGGCTGCGCTCGAGATCTCCGACGAGGTCAAGCTGAGCCCGGCAATGAAAGGAAGAAGCCAGAACGAAGCCATGGCGGTGCCAGTCGAACCGAGCAGGACCAGATCCCGGATCAGCCGCCGCTCGCGCCGATGATAGATCAGGAAAGCGGCGTAGAAGATGCCGCCGACGAGATAACTGATGGTATGGGTGAGCGCCAGGACGGCCACCGTGAGCGCCAGCACGGCGCCAATCTTCCGCCCGCCGCGTGTCCGATACAGCTCCAGCAGCGCGAGCAGGACCAGGAGCAGGGAGATCCCGACCGTGCCGCTCACGAGGCCGGACCAGAGCGCGGCGCCGGCTCCGAAACCGATCACGGAATACAGTTTGGGATAAAAGATCAGCAGGCCGGAAAGCAGGATCGCCCAGCGCGCCGCCGGCCGCCCCAGATAAACCCTGGCGAGGAACCAGCTGCTGACGCACAGACCGAAAATCGCGGCGAAGATCGAAGCCCGAAACAGCAGGGCGAGCGGCAATGCTCCGCCGGTCAGCCGCCAGAATCCGGCGACGACGGCGAAATACAACGGCGCATAGAACCGGAACAGCGGCAGGCCGCCCAACCAGCCCCAAAAATAACCGGCCACGTGACCCTGCGGCAGATACTCGCGAGCCATCTGCGTGAGCGTCAGGAGATGCGCCGGCGTATCCCAGCCCGGAAGTTCGGCAGCGCGGAACAAGCCGCCGAAACGGACGATCATCAGCATCAGGATGCCGCCGAACAGCAGCAGCTCGATCATGGCTGAAGAGGCACCGGTATTTTTTCCGATCGGACCGGACGCAGCTGCCGCATCCCGGCCCTCGCGGTTTTTTTTCATATCCTCAACTTGTCGGCCCGCGGCCATGATTCAAAACGACCGTTGTCACTTGCGCCGACCGGACCAAAGCCGGTTCAGAACCAGCACCAGCAGCACGAACGCCGCCGCCGCCACTGCCGCAAACACGCGCTCGTCCGGATCCGCGGGCGGAAAAATGAACTGCGCCGCGACCCGGCGGCTGAACAGGATGCCGCCCAAGGCTCCGAACGCGGCAACGCCGGCATACAGCCAGAACTTCGGAATCGTTTCGCGCCGCGAACCAAAACCATCAAATGCCGAAGCCACCGCTCCGAAAACGAAGCTGACGGCCAGGATGAAGACCATCGGATACTCGCCCATACGTCAGCACGGTTTGGACGCCGGCTGCGTCTTGCCGCTGTACATCCGGCGAAAGAACATCCGTTTGACCGCTTCGGCCAACCCCAAGTAGACCAGCACGATGGCGACGATGGCGACGAGAGCTGGCCAGGGCAGCGGGGTGAAATCGAACAATTCCCTCGACAGGATGAAGGCCGGCATCAGCCAGCCGACGATGACGGCGGCGAGCGTCGTCGCAAGCAATGAACGGCTGGGCGAACTCTGCAGGAACGGCACCTTGCGGGTCCGGATGATGTAGACGACGAAGACCTGCGTGGCCAGCGACTCCATGAACCAGCCGGCCTGGAACTGATGCTCCGACAGATGAAAGAAATAATAGAGGACGAAGCAGGTCGCGAAATCAAAGACCGAACTCAGAAGTCCGAAAACCATCATGTAGCGGCGCAGGAACGGAAAATCCCAGGACTGCGGCTTCTCGATCTCGTCGTCGTCGACCGTGTCGCCCGGCAGCGACAACTGCGAGGTGTCGTAAAGGAAATTGTTGAACAGCACCTGTTTGGGCAGCATCGGCAGGAACGGCAGGATGACCGACATGCCGGCCATCGAGAACATGTTGCCGAAATTCGAGCTCAGCCCCATGGTGATGTACTTGAGCGTGTTGCGGAACGTCTTGCGCCCCTCGATGATGCCGTCACGCAGGACCGACAGGCTCTTGTCGAGCAAGATGATGTCGGCGGTCTCCTTGGCGACGTCGACGGCATTGTTGACCGAAATGCCGACGTCGGCGGCTTTGAGCGCCGGCGTATCGTTGATGCCGTCGCCGAGATACCCGACCACGAGCCCCGACTTCTGGATCGCGCGGATCACCCGCTCCTTCTGCTGCGGCGAAATACGCGCGAAGATATTGGCCGTGACGACCAGTTTGCCCAGATCCGCGTCCGTGAGTTTATCAAGGTCGGCGCCAGTGGCCACACCCGTGATCTTCAATCCGATGTCGCGGCAGATGCGCGTAGTCAGGATCTCGTTATCCCCGGTCAGGATCTTGATATCGACGCCGAGCCGGCACAGGTCGTCGATCGTCATGGAGACGCCGGCTTTGGGCGGATCCAAAAAGGCGGCGAAACCGAGCAGAGTCAGATCCTGTTCGTCGGTCTTCGAATAGACCTCGCAATCGTTGCCGACGCTACGGGAAGCCACGGCGATGACCCGGAAACCATCCTCGCCCAAGCGTTGGAAAGCCGCGTTCGCCGCCTCGCGCGCCACCGCGTCGAAAAGTCTATCGCCGCTGGTCGAACGATAACTGGCGCAAACCTCGAAGACCGACTCTGGAGCGCCCTTGGCGAACAGCGTCCGCCCGCCGGCGTTCTCGACGATCACGGACTGGCGGCGCCGGTCAAAATCGAAAGGTACCTCGTCGATCTTGCGATAAGCCGTGATGTCCAGGCTCTTGAATTCGATGATGGCCTTGTCGAGCGGATTGGCGATGCCGGTATGGAATGCACTGTTCAGATACGCGCCAAGCAGCGTCTCCGCCGACTCGCGGCGCTCGGTGTCGACGCACTCGACGAGCACGATGCGCCCCTCGGTCAGCGTGCCGGTCTTGTCGGTGCACAGCACGTCCATGCTGCCGAAATTCTGGATCGCCGGAAGTTTCTTCACGACCACCCGGCGCTCGGACATGCGCAGTGAGCCCCGGCTGAGCGCCACGGTCATGATGACGGGCAGCAGTTCCGGCACCAGACCGACGGCGATGGCGACGGCGAAGATGAAAGCGTCGAGCACCGGCCGATCCATCAGCATGTTGGCCAGAAAGACGAACGACACCAGGACGAACGTGATCCGCATGATGAAATAACTGAACCGGCGGATGCCGCGGTCGAAATCCGTTTCCTGGCCGGCCTCGGACAGGCGTTCGGCGATGCCGCCGATCTCGGTCCGGGCGCCCGTCTGGCGGACGACCGCTTTGGCGTAGCCCGTGATCACGTTGGTCCCCATGCAGACGATCCGGACGTTATCCGCGGAGATCGCTTCCGCTTCGGCCGCCTGCAGGCCGTCGACCGCCCGCTTCTCGACCGGGAACGACTCGCCGGTGAGCGCCGCCTGATCCACGAAAAAATCCCTCGCCTCGATGACCGCGCAATCGGCCGGAATGACGTCGCCGGCCGAAAGGACGACCACGTCTCCGGGGACCAGGCTTTCGAGCCCGACCTCCTGTTCCCGGCCGTCGCGGAGCGCGGTGGCCGTGACCCGGACGCGCTCGATCAGCCGGTCGGCGACCTGTTCGGAACGGTAAGTGTTGACGAAATCCATGATCCCGGAAATGAAGATCATCGCCAGGATGATGAGGGCGTTGACCCGCTCGCCGGCGAAGAACGAGACCAGGGAAGCTACAGTGAGGACCAAGAGCAGCGGACTCGTGAATTTTTTCAGCAGCGCCATGACCGGATGCAGCCTCTTGGTGCGGGCGATCGTGTTCGCGCCGAATTCGCCGAGGCGGCGCGCAGCCTCGGCCGAGGACAAACCCAAAATAAAGACCGCTGGCTCGCTTTTGCCGGCCTGCAGTCGATTCTTGATGCGTCCTGTCAGACGCCTGATAGTCTTCCGCATACGTTCAGCCGGGTCAACGGCTGTCAGGCTTAATTATACCTGAAAACGACCGGGGCCGCACCACCGCCCCGGTCGTCATCCTGAGGTTGCGCCGCCAACCGTCTCTCGGATCAATCCAGATCGCTGAAGACCTCCTCGATGCGATCGGCCCCCAAAACCCGGGCGACGCGGTAAGCCAGCTGCAGCGAAGGGTTATATCTCCCCTGTTCGAGCGAAATGATCGTCTGGCGGGTCACGCCGGCGGCGCGCGCCAGCTCCTCCTGCGTCAACCCGAGTTTCTGGCGATATTTCGCGATCTGGGTCTTCATCAGTTCTTGCGATCAAGATAGATATTGGTCGCGGCCTTGGCGATGACGCCGGCGAACAGAGCGGCTAGGATCACCGGATCAACCGTGAACTCGCCGCGAACGATGCCGGCGGCCGCCTGATAACCGACGCCAGCGCAAAGCGCGATGATCATGGCCCAGAGAGCGTTGCGCTCGGCCAGGGCTTCGTGCGCGCGTTCCCGCTCATCCTTCGTCATGTTGGCCATGATATGGATCGCGTCAGCGGTGATGATCGCTCCCCAGATAAAAAGCGCCGCGAAACGCCATTCTTCCGCGCCGCCGAACGGCAGATATTGGATCAGGAAGATGGGCGCCACGATCGCGGCGACATAGACCCAGCCCTGCCAGCTTTTGGGGCAATAACCCCAGCCGCCGTATTTCCGCCTTTGGAACCATTCCGGTTTGCCCAGCATAATGATCTGAGTAAAAAATATATTACGTCATAAATATATTACATCGCGCCGGATCCGTCAAGGCCTCGACAACGGCCCATTGCCGGCTCGCAATGTGATATAATTGAACATATGGATAACATCGAAACCCATCTCGCCGCGATCGAAGCCAGACTCGACGACCTCAAGAAGACGGTTGACCGCACCTACCGCATCTTTTTTTTGGACCGCAGTCATCGCCGTCGCCTCGGTCGTGCTGCCGCTCATCGGATTACTGTTCGCGGTGCCAGCGCTGATCTCTAACTACACCGCCCTCCTGGGCTGAACAGCATACTTATGACCTCTGCCGCGCGCCGACGCCAAGCCAAACGGACGTTCCTGGCCAATCACCTCATGTCCATCGCGACCTGCTCGAAAAAAGGCCGGCCGCACGCGGCGGTGGTGCTTTATGCGGCCGACCAAGATCTGAAATTTTACTTCGCCACCAAGGTCAGGACGCGCAAGGCTCGCAATCTTCGGGAAAATCCGCGGGTTGCCTTCGTTGCCGGCCTGGAACCGCCTTTCAGCTTCCAGGGCGAAGGCCGAGCTATCCTGATTAGCGCCGCCGCGGAACGTCAAAACGCGTTAGCTAAGCTGGCACAAGCAGCCGCAAACGGCGTCTGGAAGAATTTTTGGCCGCCCATTCTCGGCCTGCGAGCCGGCGAATATGCCGTCTATCGCCTGAAACCAATGCGGCTGCGGGCCCTTGACCTCCAAAACGCGAAAATCAGCAATCGACTGTCCTCTTTCATCGAACTGATCGAATGGCGGTCTCGCCGCAGTTAATCAATCCGCTATGCCGCCCAAAAAGAAAATCCTGGTGGTCGATAGCGACGCCTTCCTGGCGAACGTTCTGCGCGCCAACCTAAAAAAAGATGGTTATGACGCCGACCTGGCCACTGACGGTAAAGCCGTGGCCGACAAAGTCGGGACGTTCCGGCCGGACCTAATTCTGCTTGATCTATCCCTGCCCGGCCGATCGGGACTGGACGTTCTGGGAGACCTGCGTACGAACCGGAAGACCAATCGGATCAAAGTCATCGTGCTCACGAACGACGACGGACCAACCCAACGCTCCAGCTGCGCCGCCCTGGAACCGGAGGCTTACCTGATCAAAGATCAGATCGATTTCCCGAAATTATCCGCTCGCATCGCCAAAATCATCCGTTAACCATAACGCCGCATCTGCGACGCGAAAACTCGACGGATCTCTGTTTGGAATTTTGACCGGCAATGCGCCCCACCCCGCTTCAAAAGCGGCGCCATCCGTGCTACAAGTACTCCCATGCGCATAGCGATCATCGGCGGCGGCGCCGCCGGACTCATGACAGCCGCGACCCTGCTGGAAACCGACCCGCAATCGGAAATTTTTCTGATCGAAAAAAACGACGCCATCGGCAAGAAAGTGCTCCTCACCGGCGGCGGGCGCTGCAACGTGACGACCGGACTCCGCGACGTGCGGACGATCCTCGGCAAATATCCGCGCGGCGGTAAATTCCTGTCCTCGGCCATGCGTGTCTTCCCTCCGGAAGACGTCTGTGCCTGGTTCGAAGAACACGGCGTACCGCTCAAGACCGAGGCAGATAGCCGGGTCTTCCCAGTTTCCAACGACGGCCGGGAGATCGTCGGCGTCTTCGAACGCCTGTTCGAGAACCCGCGCTTGCATCTGCTGCTCAAGACGACGGTCGAACGCGTGGACAAGACCGCTGCCGGCTTCCTGATCAAATTCAGCGGGCGGACGGAATCGCTCGCCGCCGACGCAGTCGTACTCACGACCGGCGGCCAGGCTTACCGCCACACCGGCTCGACCGGCGACGGCTACGGCTTCGCGATCGCGCTCGGCCACACCCTGACGCCGCTAGCGCCGAGTCTCAGTGCACTCACGACGCGGGAGAGCTGGCCGGCCGAAGTCTCCGGCCTGGCTTTCGAAAAAGCGACCCTGACGGCCCAAGGTTCCCGGACCCACCAATTCACCGGACCATTCCTCTTCACGCACCGGGGCGTGAGCGGACCAGCGGTCTTCGCTCTCTCGTCGCTCGTCGCTTTCGAGAACTTCGACGCCCAGAAACCATTGGAACTGAAGATCGACCTGTTCCCCGACCTGACCGCTGAAAAACTGGCCATTGAGATCAGCGGCCGCAACATCCTGAATCCGACCCGGATCTTCCAGAACAACTTGGTCGGCGTGATTCCGAAGTCCCTAGTCGACATCTGCATCCGCGAATCCGAACTACCCGGCGGCGTACGCGCAGCCGAGGTCTCCAAGAAAGATGTCCGGCGAACGGCTGACTGGCTCAAAGCCGTGCCGTTCCATGTTGTCGCGCGAATGGCCGGCGAAGAATTCGTCACGGCCGGCGGCATCTCGACGACCGAAATCAACCCCTCGACCATGGAATCGAAGCTCTGCCCCGGCTTGTATTTCGCCGGCGAGATCCTTGACGTCGACGCTTTCACCGGCGGTTTCAACCTCCAATCCGCCTGGGCGACCGGACGACTGGCAGGACTCAGCATCGCGGCCGCCAAGTAAAGATCTGCAAACTGAACCGGCCGCGCGGCCAGTTTTCCTGACCGCTCCCGGACGTGCCAAGACCAGCGCCAGCAGGTACAATCAATCCATCGCCCATCATTATCCCAACTCCATGCCCGCAGTCTTTCTGAAAAGCGCGTTCCGCGCCGCGGATCTTCCGGCCAGCGAGAAACCCCAGATCGCCATGCTGGGCCGTTCGAACGTCGGCAAATCCTCGCTGATCAACGACTTGGTCGGCGTAAAAAAACTCGCCCGCACCAGCGCCCAGCCCGGACTCACCCAGTCCATCAACCTTTACGAATGCGACAAGCGCTACCTGCTCGTGGACCTGCCGGGCTATGGCTTCTCCCGCGCCAAACGCTCCGCCGGCCGAGGTTTCGCCGGGCTCATCGGCGAATATCTCTCCGAAGCGGCGCAGCTGAAACTGGTCCTGCTCATCATCGACGCCCGCCAGGGCTTCATGGAGAGCGACCGCTACGCGCTCGACCAGTTGCAGATGCAGGATCTTCCTTTCGTCATCGTCTTCAACAAGATCGACAAGCTTTCGAGTTCGGCCGCGGCGGCCGCAATCCGCGATCTGCGCGCCGACCGGCCGGAGCTGCAGATCATCCCCCACTCGGCCGTGAACGGCCAAGGCACCGGCGAGATCCGCGACGCGATCGAGCGGGCCGTGCGGGCGGCTAAATGAACGATTCACCGCAATTTCAAAACCGGGCCGATCAAGGCCCGGATTTTTTTATTGGCCGCCGAAGCATCAGAATTCCGGCGCACCGCACTCCCACAGGTCGGTTTTGGTCAGACTTTGGCCGGTGGCGGCCCGCTCGGCCAGAAGTTCGCACGGCAATTCGAGCGGCGGCGGCCGGAAACCGACAATCAGTTGTTCGATCGACAGGCCGTCGCGATGCGTGAAATGCGCCTGGTCGCCCTCGTCGTTCTGTTCGAGTCCGCACCAGGCCGCGATGCGGCCCAGCCGCTCCCAATCGACGTCATAACCGCGCCAGCGGTCGACCACGTCGACCGCCAGGCCGTAATTATGCAGGCTCCTGCCGCCCGCGACCTCGGTGACGATATGGCCGTTCTCGGTGCGCCCCTGCTGGAAGACCAGATTCTGTTCGGCCACCGTCCGATACCCGGAAGTCACGCGCAACTCGAATCCCTGGACCGCCGCCGCCGGCAGCAGGCATCGTTCGACCTGCGCCAAAAAATTGGCGTCCATCTCCGTCGGCAACGGCAGCGGCGTCGGTTCGGCGGCCGCGACCACTGACGAAGCGACCGTTGTCAGCCGGCGCCATTCAAAAACGGCCAAACAGACCGTGATTCCGGTAAATAACACTACGATCACCAAGATGCCCAGCAACTTCTCGTATCGACCGGTTTGATCCTCGTTGATCAGCGGCATAGCGCACAAAAGATGGATTCATGAAGGATTCCTATTATATCCACTATGGCGCTGATCATGCAATCAGCTCACCGGCCCGCGTCGATGGTGCCTGTTGTCAGCCGGATTACCGTCTCGATTATTGCCTCGTGAACGTGAATGTGCCGGCATTGATCGGAAAATTCGAAAAACCCCAGACGCCGGAGACGCTCGTCGGCGAGGCATTGCTGATATTCAGATCCAGACTGTCGGACGGATAGCTGTAGCGGATATCCCGAACGCCGTCAGTCCAGGTGGCGGTCGTGATCACTTGGCTGGGAGAGCTGTGCAATCCGGCTGCCTGTCCCCCGACGGTCACGGTGATCGCCAGGGTCTTGGAGCCGCCCATCATGCGGCAGTCAGGATAATATTTTGGATCCTCATCATGCACCTGGCTGATCACGGTCGCGGTAAAGGTCAAACTACCCGCCCCCTCGCTCACGTTGTCGCCCTGAATCGCGCCATACAAACTATCATCAACGTTAAAGGACACGCTGATGTTATGGGACCATTGGCCGTCCACGCAATAAGAATGAAAGTCCTCGATGCCAGTGAGCGTCCCCCGCCACGTCTCCGGGGTCTTGGAGCGCTGTTCCGGCGCTGGCGGGATATAGACCGGCGTCGTTGCCGGTTCGTTATAGACCGGCTCGACATAATCAGGGTCCGGAATGACCGGCGGCGAAGCTACGGGCGCTGGTTTGGCGACCGGAGCTGGTTTGGCGACTGCCGCGACAGCCTCTGACCCAACTGGCGCGCTAGCCGGTTTCTCGATGACCTTCAAATCGACCGATCTTGCCCAGACCGTTTTCTGCTCCCTGGATGGAACGATCTCATAGGTCTTGATAGTCCGCTCGCCGACCTCGGCATAACGCACCCCTTCCTCCTGATCCTCGGCCGGCGGCAGCAGCAGTCGCGTCAACTTCCGCGTTTCCTCGCCTGGCGCTGGTTTCATGGCCTCATGAACGCTATAAAGCAATTTTCCGAACGGCACGAAATCGCTCGCGGGCGCGCCGGACTTTTCGTCGAGATATGCAAGCAGGGCGTCGATCGGCGTCTCGAACGCCGGCCGCACCAAACCCGCCCCGCCGTCCAAAGGTTCGAGGCCGGCGTTGATCGCGTAAGAAACCGACGTGGCGATGGCGACCTTGTCCCAGAACGCCAAAGCGGCCGTAAGCGCGCCGACCGGCCGGAGCGCCAGGGTCAAAGGGATGCCATAAGTGAAGCGTGCCGCCTCGGGCAGGACCTCGCCGAGTTTAGCGGCCTGTTCGCTGGCCGATTCGCGATATTGGCAGGGCATAATATAGATCGACCCTGCGCCGACCCCCAGGTCCTGCATCGCCTGGCGGCAATTCGACAAGGCTGCAGCCCGTGCGGCCGGCAGAAAAAATTCGCGCCAGCCACCTCGCGCGAGCGGCGCTGCGGCCGCGAACTGGCGATCGGCTGCCAGATAGAGACGGTCGAGTTCCGCCAGGTCAGCGGCGCTGACGACGATCTTCTTTCCCCCGACAGTCAGCGACCCGGTCGCTTTCTGGTCGCGCGCGACCTTGCGGACTTCCTTGAAGATCTTTTCCAGTCCGGCCTTGTAGGCGGTCAAGACTGCCCGCAATTCCTTGGCGGTTTCCGGGACCCGCTCCAGAGCCGCAGCCACGGCGTCGCCGGCCGAAGCCAGATGCAGCGCAGTATACGCTCCTTTCGGCAATTGGCTGTCGACCTCCGGCAGCGCCATGATCCGGACGTCCGCGATCTCCTGGGAAGTATATACGATCAGCTGATCGATCCCGTCCGAAGGTCGGACCTCGACAACTCTGAGGCTGATCGTCTCCGCAACCGAAAGACCACTGCTGTCAAAAAGCGGCGGCACCATGAACTCGGCCCGGTCGTCCGCCAAAACCACTGCCGGAGCCAGGAGTGTCGAACCGTCGGCGCGCGCGATGACGGCGGCAACGGCTGATTCCTCCGGCTGGTAAAAAGATCCCCTGGCGGCAACGATACTGAACGGCTGGAGCTCTTTTTGATCCAGCGTGATGCTCAGGCCCTCGGGGCTCGGAAAAGCCTTCCAGAAAGTATAACCGACGGCCGTGCCGAAGACGAACAGCAGGAATAGAACGCCGAAAAGCTTGCGCATATTGGAATTATTTTTTCTTCGCTGCCGCCTGACGCAACCAGCCGACCAATGACCTCATCCCGGCGCCCATGAAGATCAGGCCGTTACCAACGAAAGCGATGAACAGCAGCAAAAAACCTATGAGGAACATCACACCATAGGGCATGCCGATGGTCCTGACCTCTTCGAGCAGCGCCTGGCCGGCGGCATAACCGATGTAACCGTAAAGATCGGTTCCCAGGGTCGACGGACCGGCCGCGAGCGTCTCCACCTGTTGTCTGATCCAGCCCGTCAGTAGCGCGCCAGGCAGCGCGCCGATGAGCAGCGCTATTCCAGGACTGACCAATTGTCCGAAACCGCTGCTGAACCTGATCACGCCGATGAGCATGAAGAAAGCGAAACAGAGGATGTAGGGATAGATGTCGTTGAACAGCTTGTGATTCTTCTCGGATAAGAAACCAAAAACCCCGACACCGCCCTGTGCCTTCATGGCCGCGGCCGCTGCCTCGCTTTCAGCGACGCGCTTCAGGCCGGCCTCGCCGTCCTCCCAGATCGGTTCGCCGACCTGGCGAAAAAGGAACAGCCGAACCTCGCGCGGCGTCAGGCCGATAAGATCCGATTCTCTGACCTTGACCGCGAGACCCGAAAATGGCTTCATTTCCTCGCCGCCTGACTTGCTGAGAGCAACGCGCAAAGAAGCCACATCAGTTTCGTCATCAAGTCCCTTGGGACTCGCCAGCGCGGCAAAGACGTGAGCCGACAACCCGACAACGGTTTCCTCGTCCGTGTACTGGGCCGCAGTGTAACAAAACAGACCGGCCATGGCCGAAAAGACGAATAAAATTCCGTACAGCCATTTGAGGTCAGTGCGCCAGCATTTAGCCGGGGTTTTCGGATCCTGAGGTGTTTCTTTGCCGAACATAGACGCGCCGCTGACCGATCAAGGCAGCAATAAAATAAATATCCTTATCGTCATTTTATCATATTTATAACCTATTCCGTCTGTCCCATCAGTCGCAGCAATTCTTCCAGGCACTCCGGCAGCGCGTACCAGCCGCCCGAACCGTTCAGGTGACCGCCATTCTTGATGAGCGTCAGCCTGGCGTCCAGCGCCCGGGATAATTTCTCCGCCTGCGCCAGCGGCACCACTTGGTCGTTATCGCCGTGGATCACGGCGCACGGACCGATCCGGGATCTGATCAGGGCGAAATCGAAAGGCGCGGCCAAAAAATCGCCGCCCTTCGGATTCGCGGTCGGCTCGCAGGGACCGGATACGAACACAGCCCCGGCCAGCGCACGGGCGCCGGCCGACTCCAGATACCGCAGGATCGCCGGAACTCCGAGGCTGTGGCCGACCAGATACAATTCGTCCTGGCCGTTCCGGTCAACGTGCCGGGCGATCTCGCCGACCCACTCGGCGAGTACTGGTTCTTCCGGACTCGGCATCGAGAGCGCGCAGGCATAGATATCCCGCTTCTGCAGTTCGCCCATGAGCCAGGGACGCCAGCCGCCGTTCGGCGACCCTCCGAGGCCGTGGATGATGAAGACTTTTTTCATAGCGCTGGCGAATGTTCAGTCAGCCGATCTATGGCTGAAAAAGTTCCGCCGGAATGAAACGGGCCGTTTTCACTTCCGGAAATTGTTTGGCCGTCGACTCGATCTGCGCCCAGAGGATGCCGACGCGGCAGGAGCCGCCGCCGGTGCGGTTGTTCGGATCCACGAATTCCAGGGTCAAAACGCCGCTCTTCAGGTTCGCGCTCCGAAGCTCCACGCCGGCCAGCGGAAATTCCGTAGTGATCCCGGCCGCCCTTTCCGCATCGGTCAGCCCACCCTTGAGCAGCAGCCGGATCGTGTCCTGGATCGGCGTCTTGGTGACCGGAATTCGCCGCTCGACAGCCACAAGGCCGGCCCGGCTGCACTGGATGTTGCCGGCCGCGTCCCGATCCCGCGACGGGTCGTAGCGATAAAGTTTGACAGCACGCGTCTCTCCGACCTCGACCGCGAAGTGCACCGGCAGCCGCACCTCATCGGCATTCTCCGGCAAACCGGACGGATTGTCTTTCACGAGCACCAGCGTTCCGGTCGCGGTCGCCGGCGGTTCGAAAACCAAAGAAACCGCGAAAGGAACGAATTCCCCGGTCATCCAATCCCCTTGCGCCTGCGCCGGAACGGCCGCCAGCAATTTGCCGTTCGCGTCGAAAAGTTTCACCGGGAACGAAGCCTCGAAATACCAGCTGCCACGCGCTTCGCCCAGGACCACGAGCGGACTCGCGACCGCTGCGTCCGGCTGGGGACTCGCCACGCGGATCTTGTCCTGATGGGCCGCGAGCTGGTCAGCTGACTTCGCCACGACCAGAACGACCGACTCCGCCGACACGTCGCTCGCGGACACCGCGTAATCTCCGGCCGCACCAGTCAGACCGCGGACCGTGCCCAGAACCACTTCCATCTCGGTCGTCAGCATTCCTCCCCGGAGCCGCAGGATCGGAGCCAGCTCGCCCTGCCAGATGCACTGGACGCCAGCCGGACAACGCGAGTCATTGATCGCCTCCAGCCGCACGGTCAGACCATCGCCGTAGACGATCGACGCACCGACAGTCAGAAGTTTCCCCTCGCCCCAGACGGCTACTGCCGATTCCGCCGCTGCCGGTTGATCCTGATCTTTCACGGCTGGTTCTGGCGTCCGGACGCAGCCGAAACCAGCTAAGCCGAAGATCGCGGCTAACGTGACGATAAAAATTATTTTACGCATATCATTAAGTGATCATTTACTCGGATATTTTGGCACATTTAAGCTAAAAATGGAAATGATCTTCAAACGAACTGGCGCATGCTATAATACCAAATAACGACTGGATATCCGTTCAACGATCATAACCGCTTCCAGGCCTTCCTATGAAAAAGTTCCTGCTTACGTTCATTGCCGTGATCATCATCGCCCTCACCGGCGCGTTCTGGTGGTATGAAAGCGGCAACCGGCTAGCCCAGCCGCAGACCGGACAGTTCGAACAGATCGCCGCCGATGCAGCTAAAACGGTGGCCAAGATCACGCAGACCGTCGTTGCGCCGCCGCCGCTCCGCGCCACGATCGAATCCCCCGTCGCCAACCTCAGCAACGCAGGCGTCTTAAACTGGACCAACGCGGCTCGCAACGACAATGGCGGCCTGAAACCGCTCGTACTGAACGCCGCGCTGAACGCCGCCGCCGCCGCGAAACTCAAGGACATGTTCGCCGGACAATATTTCGCGCACGAATCGCCAACAGGCGTCGGTCCGGCCGACCTCGCCAGACAAGCGGGTTACCACTACCTTGCTGTCGGCGAAAACCTGGCGCTCGGGAACTTCGAAAACAACCAGATCTTGGTGCAGGCCTGGATGGACAGCCCGGGACACCGCGCCAACATCCTGGGAAAATACGACGAGATCGGGATCGCCGTCGGCCGCGGAACCTACGAAGGCCGGACGACCTGGCTCGCGGTCCAGGAATTCGGTCGACCGCTCTCGGCTTGTCCGCAGCCCGAAACAGGCCTCAGAGCCCAGATCGACTCCGACCGCGCCAAGCTGGATCAGCTCCTGGCCCAAGCCGACGCGCTCAACTCCGAACTCGACGCCGCCAAAAAACCGCGCGGCAGCGACCAAGTGGACGCCTACAATGCCAAGGTTGCGAATTATAACGACCTTGTCAAAGAACTCAACGCCCTGAACGCCCAGCTCCAGGGCGAAATCACGGTCTACAACGGCCAGGTCCAGGCCGCCAACGCCTGCGTGGTCAGATAAAAATTATCGAAAAAAATATTAAAGGCTAACCAGGACCGATATGTCTTCGTCTCGGATACTGACCGCCGCGGTCGTCATGTTGCTGCTTGCCGGCGCTGGCTGTACCGCGGTCTCTAACGCACCCGCTGATAATTCTCCGGCGCGCCCGACCGGCGCTGTTCCCGCCGCTCCGACGACCCTGCCGCCGACGCCAGCCATCGGAACCGACACGCCGGCGGCGGTCAGCAACAGTGTCATAATCATCAAGAACTTCGCCTTTTCCCCGGCCCAGCTCACGGTCAAAAAAGGAACATCCGTGACCTGGAAGAACGAGGATTCGGCGCCGCACATCATTGCCTCCGATTCTGGCCTGCCGGGCCTCCTGTCCGGCACCCTGGCGACTGGCAATGAATTCACCTTCACCTTCGACCAGGCCGGCGATCAGGGCTATCACTGCCAGATCCATCCGAGCATGACCGGCAGCGTCAAGATCGTGGAATGATCTGATCCGGCAAAAAACCCGTCGCAACGGCGGGCTTTTTATTTTCCCCGCAAAGTTCCACTCCCGGACCAGGGGCCGGCCGCGATTGACTTCTTCCGCCCTTTGCCGCTCAACGTTAAAAAGCGCCCCTTGGCGCTTTTTTTCTTGCTCCGCGAATAATCCCACTCTCGATAAAATGAGAAACAGAGCCATGTCGTTCACGAACGATGCGGCGGAGATACGAAGAGTGGGAATGACATTTTATATATTAAGAAACCCGCACGCCGGGGAGGCGTGCGGGTTCGCGGTTCGGAGGGAACCGCTCGGCTGGCTGACCTTCAACTTGAAAGATTATTTCTTGCTGAGGAAATCCAGCAGCGGGCTGACGTTGAGCATGTAGCCGATCTTGAGATCGCGGGCGGTCCGGAGACCGGCGGGCAGACCCCATTCAGGAATGCTGACCTGATTGATCTTCGCCACCTGCTTAACGAGATGTCTGACCGCTTCGTCCTTGGCCGAGGAACCCAACTCGCGCCGGACCAACTTCCAGAGGGAGTCGCCCGAAGAGATCTTGAGGCTGCTCTTGGAGACTTTCTTCATGACCCAGAGGTCGGCCTTGTCGAGCTTCTTGTTCTTGGCGAACTTTTCCTCGAGGGCAAAAGCGATCTTATTCTGCCATTTCTCGGTCTTGCCGTTGTGGGTGACCGTGACAGAAGTGTCGAGACCACAGCTCCAGCAGGAACCCTGATCGATGATGGTGAACTGCAGGGCCTTGTAATCGCTAGCGACCACGTCGGAGAGAACCGCGGTATCGGCGACAAAACCTTCCGGTGGCGTGACCGAGACCTCGACGCCCCAGTCGCCAGACGCCTCAAAGATGTACGGATAATAGGCTTGAGTGCTGTCCCAGACCATGTACTCAGGCTCGATGACCAAGAGCTCGGAACCGGTCTTAACCGTCGTCTTACCGGAGACCGAGTTGCCGTTTGCGGTCACGATGACCTGGAGATACTTGCGGGCCAAGTCGCCGGCCGAAACTGTACCGACCATCGAACCAGCAACGACGCCGGTCTGCGGATCAGCGGCAATAAGCAGCCACTGGCCGGCAGTGAGGCCAAGGCGGACATAGCCGTTCGCGTCGGTCTGGCCGACGAAGGTCGCCGAGCAGCCCGCGAGAATGGTAGCGTAGTCCTTCGGACTATTGCCGATGTTCGAGGCGCAGGAGCCAGCCTCCTGGCTAAAGATCGAAACATCAGCGTTCGCGATACCGACCTTGGTGCTGCCGGGCTTGGTACCGGCCTGGACGGTGTGGCGCTCGAAGGAAGCATCGACCGCAGCCGGACAGCCTTTGAAGTCGGCCGTACCGGAGACCGCGGGGCAATTGTCCTGACCGTCGACTACACCGTCGTTGTCGGTGTCAGTCATGATCTCGAGCACAGTGTGCAGGAGACCGGAAGCCGTGACGGTCGAACCGTCAGCGCTGACACCGATGGTCACATTGTGCAGACCATCAGCCGTACCAGCACCGATCGCGAAGACCGCGCTCGCACCGGCAGCCGGCAGTCTGACCTGCGTGCCGCCGTTCGAACCCTCGCAGAGACCCGGAGCGGAAGCGAATTCCGCGCCGGCAATATCCTTGACGCAGACGTGCTGGCCGAGCGTGCCTTTCGGCATCTCGAGGGACTTGGTCGTGCCGGCGGGCAGGTTAGCGTCAACTTTGATCGCCGGGCGAGGAAAGACATCAGTCACCGTCACGCCGATCGAAGTGGCCGGCGGGACCGGCTGGGTGCCGGCGGGTAGAACGACAGTGAACAAGCGGCCGTTGGCGCCGGTGATGGCGAGATTGAGACTGCCATCAGGATTCGTCGTGACGACCACGGTGCCGCCAGTGATCGTGACCGAATTCCTCGTGACCGTGATCGAAGCCGAACCGGTGTTGCCGGCGGCATCGGTGGCGGAGCGAGTGATGACGTTAGCG